>CALEJO010000050.1 GCA_937898155.1 uncultured Clostridia bacterium
CGATTCTTTTATTTACCATATGCGCCTGCACGCCGAATCAGAAAACGGAGGAGCGCGTGAACCGGTATCTCCACGACAAATACGGCGACTTGACATTCGAGCTGATTGACTATTCGCGCGATAAAGAGGCGAGCGGCCGTTATTTCGTGAACGTCTTGTGTGTGAATGCCGACATCAAATTTCAGATGATCGTTTCTTCCTTGATGATCACCGACAGCTTGATGGTCGAGAGTGCGAACGCCGCGATGGAATCCGAGTTGCTTGTGATGCTATCCGGCGAGGAAAAGCCGGACGTTCCGTATATCCGGCAGATTCAGTGGATGGATCTTTACGAGGACGACAGCACCGGCTTCAAATTCCGCACGCCGTCGGAGGAACTCTCCTATGACGTCAAGGATCTGAAAGAACTGTATCGCGTCTCCTTTGCCGAAACGAAGACCGCGAGCGACGTGGCGGAGCATATCCTCGATTTCATCGTGATCCTGTCCTCGAAAGGCGTTTCGTTTGACCGCGTGTCGTTCTCCTATACGCTCGACGGCAAGAATTTCGTCTTCAATACCGACACCGATTCGGTCAAACACATGACCGGTGCGGCGCTGACCGAGCAGGTCAAGAGCATTTCCGAGGGCGCGGGCAGTCGCAAGGACATCATTTTCTATCCGAATTCCAACGAATACGTGATCGATTGCTTTATGGACAAAGCACAGTAAAATACGAAGCAAACGGGCTTTCACCGAGCGGTGAAAGCCCGTTTTTCAGTTGGTGTAGAGCGGATTCTCGGAAAAATCGTTGTAGCTTCGCGCCAGCTCGTTCCAGGTGGCTTTGTCCACGTCGCCGGTTTCGGGCAAGCGGTTGATCTTTTGAAACCGTCCGACGGCGTCTGCCGTTTCCGTCCCGTATTCACCCGAGAGCGGCACGGCTTCAAAATCGTCGTAAGCGATGCTGATCGCCGAGAGCATGATCTGAATGATCAGAATGATGTCGCTTTTCTCCCCGCGATGCGTGCGATAATCGGCGGCGGGAAAGGGGAGAATCGCGTCGCCGGGAGCGAGCGCCCGCTCCGCTTTGTCGTAGTCGGAGACGATGCGATTCCACGTCGTGAAATCGACCTCTCCCGTGACGGGAAGAGCGGCGCGCCTTTGAAATTCGCGGACGGCGTCCGCGGTTTCCTTGCCGTAAATCCCGTCGGGATTGAGGATCGGTTTGAAATGCTCCGTCTGCGCGATCCGACGGAGCATCTGTTGCAGTTCATAGATTTCCTCGGCTTTTGCCGAGTCGGAAACAAAATTCATAGCGCCTCCTTAAAAATTGTCTTGGGAAAGGGTGCCGCCGAACTGCCCCTCGCGCCGGAGCGCACCGGTTTTCAGATCGAATTCGATCTGCGCGAGAGTGTCCCAGACGAGCGGTCCGGCGATGCCGTTGATCGGATAGCCGAAAAGTGCCTGCACGGCGTAGATCGCGTCGCGCGTGTCTTCGTCAAAAACGCCCGTCTGCGGCACCGACGGAATCTCCTCGTAAAGCGTTGCCGCCGCGTTCAGAAATTCCTGCAAGCGCGATACTTCCGCGCCCTCGGAGCCGAATTTCAGAAAAATACCGGGGAACGGCGGAACGCCCTCGGAAAATTGCTCGTCGCCGAGGGAAGCGACGATGCCGTAATAGGCGTCGAACATCAGATTCCACGTCGCGTCGTCGACCGTCCCCGTGACGGGAAGCCCGTAGGCGCGTTGGAAAGCGGAAACCGCTTCCACGGTTTCGGGTCCGTAAATTCCGGTCTGCTCGACGGAGGGGATGGCGTCGTTGAACGCCGCGATCAGATTCAGATAATATTGCACCGTGGCGGGACCGATGCCCGTATCCCCCTCGACGATCGCCTCGGGATACTGATTCGGGATCTCGTCCTCGGTGATGCCCTCGCTGACAAGCTCGTTCAGCCGCTTGACGGCGTTATAGATGAACTGGATCTTATACCACGTCGCTTTGCCGACGATGCCGTCGCGATCCAGATTGAAGATGCGCTGAAATTCCCGCACGGCGTTTTCCGTTTCGACGCCGAAAACGCCGTCCACGGGCTCGATTTTCGGGATCGACGGGTAATTTTGCGAGATGCGGTTGAGCCGCAACTGCACGAATGCGACGTCGTTCCCGCTCGAACCGAGGCGAAGAAGCACCTCCGGCTCGGACGGCTCGATCTGCGCGATCGGCGCGTTATAAACGATGCGCAGGTCGTCGCCGTAATAGCGCGTCAGAATATCATAGGGCGCGAGCCCCTCGTTGGCGAGCGTCACGCTCCCCCACTGCGAAAGTCCCTCGCACATGACGCTCGTGCCGTTGCAATACTCGGCGAAGAGCGGCTCAATGCGGTTTTCGCGCGCCAGGTAGTTATTGAACGTCTCATCGACGAGCTGGCTGATGTTCTCGAAAATGTCTCGCCCGTTCACGAACGCCTGATCGTAGGCGGTCGAGTTTGTGATATCGAAATCGTATCCGCGCGAGCGGTAATACTCGGTATAAACGCGATTGAGCGCGAACGAGATTTGCGCCAGAATGTTCGCGCGGAGCGCGTTTTCGGGCCACGTCGGATAGACCTCGCTCGACGCGACGTTTTTGATATAATCGGGAAAAGAAACCGTGACGTTCGGCGCGCTTTCATCGGGCTCGCCGAGATGCACGGTGATGGTTTCGGGGATGACGGGATATGCCATTCTGCCTCCTTACAGTTGCGGGGTGCCGGTTTCGTCGTTGACGATCAGATTGCCCGACGGATAGCGATTGCCGTATTCCGATTCGGGCAAAGGGATCATGCGCGCTGGTTGGAGCGACGTGACGCCCGGATAGATCGGCACGTGCGTATCGACGATGCTGTAATAGCCGTCGGCGGAGATTTCAAGGGAAAGCTCGGTAAAAGGCTTCTTTCCTCCCGGGGCGAGCGATTCCTGCGGGGATGGTGTCTCGACCGAAAGCGGCTCGGTGAGCCCGTCTGTGTCGGTATGGAGGATGCTGATGATCCGCTGGATCAGGTTTTCGTGGATTTGTCGCACGACGACGGTGACGTTTGCGAGGGGGATGGCTTCGCGCGCGGAGGTCGCCTGCACGATGAGCGTGCCCGTATTTTGATTTGCCATAGTTGCTCCGTTCTGCCTTTTGCGGCGTTTTGCTCGTTGCTCCCAGTATATGAAAGAATTTGCCGGATGTCACCGATATGGGCTTTACAAATCGTTTTTTGTGTGATAGAATCAAGAAAAATAGCAGGAAACGGAGTGCAATCAGATGAAAAGAGAACTGCTGAATTACGATATTTTTCCGAAGGTCTTTCCCGCGCGGAAAGAGGTGAGCTTCACGTTGAAGCCGCTCGGCGGGCACGCCGCGTTTTCGCCGGAGCGGGAGTATATTCTCGCCATTTTGCCGATGGACGAGGGAAGCCCCTCGACTTATCCGGATCGCAAAAATCTGACCGATTATCCGATGCGCGTTTCGGAGGACGGGTGCTTCCATATCACGCACACCTTTGAAAAGGAATGCGAATATTCCGTGCGCGTGATGTTCGAGGGCAAGCGGGTCGCGCAGCTTTCCGTCTACGCAGTTGAGGACGACCTCGTCGGACGCTATCCGTATATGGGGGATATGCACATGCATTCCACGCGCTCGGATGGCAAGGAATTCCCGACGATCGTCGCCGCGAACTATCGCAAATTCGGCTATGATTTTATGGCGCTGACCGATCATAAGCGCTTTTATCCGTCGCTCGAAACGCGCGCGTTTTACGCGCCGTTGCACCTCGATATGAAGCTCTATCCCGGCGAGGAAGTGCATATGCCGGGCAACGATATCCACATCGTCAATTTTGCCGGCGATTACAGCGTCAACGGCATCTGGGACGAGTCGGAAAACGCGTTCGACCGCGGCACCGATCCCGCCGTGCGTTCGGTGGACGGGAAGTGCCCGCCGACGCTTTCGGAGGACGAATACCGCGCCGAGCACGATGCCGATCGGCAGCGAGGCCGCAAGGCGTTCGAGGCTGAAATAGACCGGCGTGCGAAGGTGCATGTAGGTGTTGG
>CALEJO010000051.1 GCA_937898155.1 uncultured Clostridia bacterium
CCGTTGGCGTCGATGTCAAACGTGACTTCGATCTGCGGGATGCCGCGCGGTGCGGGTGCGATGCCGTCGAGCGAGAAGCGTCCGAGCGTCGTATTGTCTGCGGCGCGCTCACGCTCACCTTGTAGCACATGGATTTCGACGGACGTCTGACCGTCTGCCGCCGTGGAGAAGATCTGCGATTTCTTGACGGGGATCGTCGTATTGCGGTCGATGATCTTCGTGCAGATGCCGCCGAGCGTCTCGATGCCGAGAGACAGAGGCGTGACGTCAAGCAGAAGCAAATCTTTCACTTCGCCGCCGAGGACGCCGCCCTGGATCGCCGCGCCGATCGCGACACATTCGTCGGGATTGATGCCCTTGAACGGGTCTTTGCCGCAGAAGCTCTTGACGGCTTCCTGCACGGCGGGGATTCTGGTGGAGCCGCCGACAAGGAGGACCTTGTCGATCTGCGAGATCGAGAGTCCCGCGTCTTTGAGTGCCTGACGGCAAGGCGTCATGCACGCTTCGACGAGGTCTGCGGTCAGCTCGTTGAATTTCGCTCGGGAAAGGTCCGCGGTGAAATGCTTCGGACCCGTTGCGTCTGCCGTGATGAACGGCAGGTTGATGTTGGCGCTGGTCATGCCGGAAAGCTCGATCTTCGCCTTTTCCGCCGCTTCTTTGAGTCTTTGCAGCGCCATTTTGTCTTTGCGGAGATCAATGCCGCCGTTTTCTTTCATAAAGGTCGTCGCGATCCAGTCGATCACGCGGTTATCGAAGTCGTCGCCGCCGAGGCGCGTATTTCCGTTGGTGGCAAGCACCTCGAAAACGCCGTCGGAGATTTCGAGGATGGAGACATCGAACGTGCCGCCGCCGAGGTCGAAGATCATGACCTTCTGATTGACGCCGTCCTTGTCAACGCCGTAAGCGAGCGCCGCCGCCGTCGGCTCGTTGATGATGCGGAGCACTTCGAGACCGGCGATTTTGCCCGCATCCTTGGTCGCCTGGCGCTGTGCGTCGGAGAAATACGCCGGCACGGTGATGACCGCCTGCGTGACGGACGTGCCGAGATAGCTCTCCGCGTCCGCTTTCATCTTTTGCAGGATCATCGCGGAAATCTCCTGCGGCGTGAACTTTTTGCCGTCGATGTCCACTTTATAATCGCTACCCATATGGCGCTTGATGCTCATGACCGTTTTGTCGGGATTGGTGATCGCCTGTCTCTTGGCGGTCTGCCCGATCATACGCTCGCCGTCTTTCGCAAACGCGACGACGGAAGGCGTCGTTCTCGAACCCTCGGGGTTCGTGATAACGGTGGGCTCGCCACCTTCGTAAACCGCAACACAAGAGTTTGTCGTGCCGAGGTCAATACCGATAATTTTTCCCATAATTCTTTTCCTCCAAAAATAAGAAATTCTATATATTGATTGGATATATATTCGATTTTGTCAAGAAACCTTAACGAGCGCGTCGCGGATCACGCGATCGCCCTTGCGATAACCCTTTTGCAGGACCTCCGCGATCTTATTTTCGCCGAGCTCTTCGTCCTCGACCTTCA
>CALEJO010000052.1 GCA_937898155.1 uncultured Clostridia bacterium
CGCTCCATGTGCTGCCGTCTCCGTCTTGACCTGCGTGAGCTCCGCAAGAAATCCGGCGGCTTCTTCGGCTCCGGCGAATCCACCGGCTCCATCGGCGTCGTCACGATCAATATGCCGCGCATCGCGTATCTCTCCAAAACGAAAGAGGAGTTCTATAAACGGCTCGACCGTCTGATGGACGTCTCCGCCCGCTCGCTCCACGTCAAGAGAGAGGTCATCACGAAGCTCCTCGACGCCGGACTTTATCCTTACACGAAGCGCTATCTCGGCACGTTCGGCAACCACTTCTCCACGATCGGCCTCGTCGGCATGAACGAGGCGGGACTCAACGCCGCTTGGCTGCGCAAGGATATGACGCACAAGGAGACGCAGGAATTCTCCAAGGAAGTGCTGAATCATATGCGGGAGCGCCTCTCCGACTATCAGGAGCTTTACGGCGACCTGTATAACCTCGAAGCGACGCCCGCCGAGTCCACCTCCTACCGTCTGGCAAAGCACGACATCGAGCGGTATCCCGACATCGTCACCGCAGGCGTCGCCGACAACGGCTCGCCGTATTACACCAACAGCTCGCACCTCCCCGTCGGCTTCACCTCCGATATTTTCGAGGCGCTCGACATTCAGGACGAACTGCAAACGCTCTATACCTCCGGCACCGTGTTCCACGCGTTCCTCGGCGAGAAACTGCCCGACTGGAAAGCCGCGGCGACGCTCGTCCGCAAGATCGCGGAGAACTATCGCCTGCCCTACTATACGATGTCTCCGACCTATTCCGTCTGCAAAAAACACGGCTATCTCGCGGGCGAGCAGTATACCTGCCCCGAATGCGGAGAGACCACCGAGGTTTACAGCCGCATCACGGGCTACTACCGCCCTGTGCAGAACTGGAACGTCGGCAAAGCACAGGAATTCAAGGATCGCAAGCTCTATGATATCGGCACCTCCAAGCTGACGCACGAAGGCGTGAAAGAGACCTGCGCCTGCGAATCCGCCCCCGTCAAGACGGAAGTCAAAAAGGCGACGTATCTCTTCACGACGGCGACCTGCCCGAACTGCAAGATCGCGTGCGCGACGCTCGATAAAGCGGGCTTCGCTTACGAGAAGCTCCTCGCGAACGAAAACACGGAACTTGCCACGAAGCTCGGCGTCAAGCAAGCGCCGACGCTCGTCCTCATCGACGGCGACAGCGTGACGAAATACGCCGGCGTCTCCGACATCAAAAAATTCTTGAACGTCTAAAATCTCACGATGGCTTGCGTCCGGCGGACGCAAGCCATCCCATTTCAGAAAGGAACTCCCATGACTTACGATATCATCGTCGTCGGCGGCGGCCCCGCGGGACTGACTGCCGCCCTTTACGCGCGCCGCGCCAATAAAACGGTGCTGGTGCTGGAAAAAGCGACCTTCGGCGGGCAGATCACCTATTCCCCCAAGGTCGAAAACATCCCCGGCTTTCTCTCGCTCACCGGCAATGAATTTGCCGAAAAGCTCGTCGAGCAGGTGATTGAGCAGGGTGCGGACTTCAATATGTGCGAGGTGCTGTCGATTCGGGACGGCGACGTGAAGACCGTCGTCACGGACGACGGTGAATATACGGCGAAAGCCGTCATTCTCGCCACCGGCGCCAAGCACCGGATGCTCGGGTTGCCGAACGAGGAAGCGCTCGTCGGCGAAGGCATTTCCTTTTGCGCGGTCTGCGACGGCGCGTTCTATCAGAATAAAGTCGTCGCCGTCATCGGCGGCGGCAATTCCGCCTTGCAAGAGGCACTCCAACTCGCCGAGCTGGCAAGCAAGGTTTACGTCGTGCAGAATCTCGATTTCTTCACGGGCGAGCAAAAGCTCGTCGATCAGCTGAACGCCAAGCCGAACGTCGAGATCCTTCTCGGCACGGTCGTTAAATCGCTGATCGGCGAAACCGAACTGCGCGGCATCGAGCTCGAAAAAACGGCGGACGGTTCCCTTTCCACGCTGACGATCGACGGGCTCTTCATCGCGATCGGACTCATTCCGCAGAACGAGACGTTCCGCAACGTGCTGACGCTCGACGCGCGCGGCTACGTCGATACGGACGAAACCTGCGTCAGCGGCACGGCAGGCATTTTCGTGGCGGGCGACTGCCGCCGCAAATCCGTTCGCCAGCTCACGACGGCGTTCGGCGACGGCGCGGTCGCGGGACTTGCTGCGGTCGATTACGTTTCTTCGCATTAAATCGCCCGTTTTTTCAAAAAAGCCGCGGAAAATCTGCGGCTTTTTTTGAAAAAACACTTGACAAACCTTTCCGTTTGTGGTATTCTATTCGAGCAATCCTAAGACAGTAGGTTCTTGTTTTCAAGGTAAACGCTTTGTCCACCCTACCGAGGAGAGAGTTAAAATTGAGTTTTTAAGTCTTTTCTGTCTCACGGATTGTCAGAAAAGACTTTATTTTTTTATTTGAAAGGGTGGTGAAATCATGCCAAGCGCACAGGTTCTCGATGCCAAAAAGCAAATCGTGGCTGAGTTGACCGACAAACTGCAAAACGCAGTGGCAGGTGTCATCGTTTCTTATCAGGGTATCACCGTGGAAGACGATACCGCTCTCAGAAGTGAACTGAGAAAAGCGGGCGTCGAATACGGCGTCTACAAAAATACGCTGACGAAGAAAGCGTGCGTGTCCGTGGGCTATGAAGGTCTGTCGGATGCTCTGAACGGAATGACCGCAGTCGCAACGAGTGCGTCCGATCCGGTCGCCGCCGCTAAGATTCTCAAAAAATACGCCGATAAGGTTGCTTCTTTTGAAATCAAAGCCGGCTTTGTGGATGGCAAACTTCTTGACGCCGCAGGTGTGAACGATCTCGCCGAACTTCCGTCCAAAGAAGTTCTCATCGGAAAGATCCTCGGAAGTCTGCAATCTTCCCTTTACAGTCTTGCTTATGTTCTTCAGGCATATGTCGACAAGAACAACGAAGCGACTGCCTAATCCTATTTTATCCTAATCCAACAAAACAAAAAACTACTAACGGAGGAAAAGAATCATGGCATCTGAAAAAATTACTGCTATCCTTGATGAAATCAAGGGTCTGACCATTCTTGAGGTCGCTGACCTCGTCAAAGCACTCGAAGAGGAGTTCGGTGTTTCTGCCGCTCCCGTCGCTGTCGCTGCTGCTCCCGGCGCTGCTGCTGCCGCTGCTGAAGAAGAGAAAACCGAATTTGACGTCGTCCTCACCTCGTTTGGCGACAGCAAGCTCGGCGTTATCAAAGCGGTTCGCGAAGTCACCGGTCTCGGCCTGAAGGAAGCGAAAGACCTCGTTGAGAGCCTTCCGAAGCCTGTCAAAGAGGGCGCTACCAAGGAAGAAGCGGAGAAGATCAAAGCTGACCTCACCGCTGCCGGCGCTACCGTCGAAATCAAATAATTTGAATTCAGACAACAGAAAAACGACCGCAATCGCGGTCGTTTTTTGTTTGTGCGTAGTCAAACAAAAGCCAAGTGTGCCGATCTCTCTTTTGACAATTCCAAAAAATCATCCATCATTTGGCTGAACCCTGAAGAGTTGACAAAAAAGTTTGAGGGATAGCGTTTTAACGTTTCGATAATATCTTCATATTGTGCGCTTGTTTTCGACCCGCCCGCTTGTCCGTTCATCTGGTTCAGATAGATGCCGTCCACATACGTCACATAATGCAAATGTTCCTTTTCCGGTGCCCGATCAATGAAGTGTGTGATCTCTAACGTTTGCTTGTCTTGCCCGCCACCGTTTTCTTTCATGTTTTTTTGCTCGACAATAAAATACTCCATCCCGATTTTAATCAAAGCGTCCGGATATTTTTGCGTCTTTTTTCCTTCTTCGGAAAGACTCACGCCATTTTCTTTCGCAAATTTTTGATATCCTTTTTTTCCATCCTTATCGCACAGCAAAAAAACCATTTCTGGTTCCGAAGAATTGCTCGGCATTTCATTTGATTTCAAAATGCCCTTTTCACGCAGTTCTCTCGCAATTTTGTTTGCACCATAATTTCCTTTTCGTTTATGGGCATAATTGTCGCTCATGACCTGCAAGGACATATCGGAATAACCGTGTGCGTCATATGTATGATGCCGATCTTGAATAAACCACGGGACAATAAACTGTAAAAAGTCCATTTGTCTTTCATGGTCAAGCTTTTGAAAAACAGAATAATTGACATTATGAATATTGAAATATTGGCAAAACGCAGAATAATTGATTCCCTTTGTTTTCAACTCCTCACAAATCTGCGCAAGAATTTTTTGAATCTCCGCATTCTCCATTTCGCATCCGATTGACAATAAGGTATCGATCGCCGAGACATATTGAATGATTTTGTGATTAGAATCCGTCAAATGATTCGTCTTCTCCTTTGCTGGTGGAATCACAATGCGATCTACGATTTTATGATAGTCCGGATCAATCAAGATCTCCTTTTCTTCCATAGATAGATTAAAATAATCTATATTGTTCTTCATGTTTTCCTTTCTCTCCTCCGTAAAGTGAATGATACGCTTGTTCCAAAATGGAACGCGCCGTCCGAAAATCCAATCTGCGTCTTCTGACACCATTTTTCATATTACCTTTGAACGGCGACAGAATAATGTCATATGTATTCGCGCGAAGTTCCGACAGAATTCGGTTGCATTCCTCAACAAAATATGCTTTGTCCTGCTCACAAACAGAAATGTCAATTACCGTCAGCAAACGCGAGCTTACCTTGATTCTGCTATTCCAATCATAAGCAAAATTTTCTTTGAAATCAAAGCGAATGACGTTATTCGGATTTGTCGTGTCTACCGCGCGTAGCCCGAGCCATCCGTCTAATCGGTTAAATCGCATCGACACAGAGCCATCTGCCTGCGGACGAAGAGCCAACATTTCCGCAAGCGAAAAAAGATACGTTTCGTTTTTATAAATCTTGATTTGTGAAAAATCTTTCTCTATTCCATCAAAGCACACAACGCACACAGGCGTCCCCGTATCTTCAAAAAGTTCTTCTTCCAAAATCGTAATGGACGATATTCTGTTCTTTTGATGATAGGTCGCATTGATGAACGTCTCCGGAATAATCGCCACAACATAATCTTGCGCTTCCAACATCCGGTCTAATGCAATTAAATATAAATCGTCATAGCATGACTTTTCAAAATAGCATTGCACATGCGATATAACTTTTTTTCGACTCGCCGAATAGTTCGTCAAATAGGGAGGATTGGTGATCAAGACAGCTCCGTCAATGTGGGGAATATGGAATAAGCTGTCATTTGGCTCCCAGCCGAGGTTAGGATCAATATCCAAGCCCCTGGTGCGATAAATCCCATACAATTCCGAGCAATGAAGCAAATCTCCGTTTCCTGCGAAAGGATCAAATGCAATAGTGCAACGCGAGTCAGCGATAAAATCACAAATCTGCTTTTTCAGCCACACTTGTTTTTTGGTGAAAAACTGTCCTTTAATGATTTTTTTTGTGTTTCTCATTTTTTCTCCCTTGCGACGCATTCAAACAAACGCAAAGCATTTGAATGCCGCCATCGACATCACGTGCAAATATTCATTGCCACCGGGATGACATGCCGAACGGTAAATGCCCTCGTCCAGACCACTGATCTCGCCGGGTTTGCCGGAGATGACGAAAAACCGATACGTGCCATCCGTGGCGGGCTTGACCTTGCCAAACGACATCTCTTCCCCACTGCCAAACGGAATGCCTTGTAGCCGCCACGTTGATTGCAGTTGCGTCCAAACGATTGCGTCTTCCCGACAGGCAATCAACGAATAATGATTTGCCGTTTTTTTCGTGACAAGCATCTCGATCCGCTTCTCACCAAAGGAAAACGAATATGTTTTTGTCAGATCATCCTCGGCAATTTGCGTCGCCGTCTTTTGATATGCCTCGTAAACCGAGTGAAGAACTGTTTTTTCTTCAAGAGAGACAATGTCTTCTATCCGACAATGAAGCGTTTCGCAGATTCGCAAAAGCGTGTCCGTTGTGACGGATTCGTTTTTCGAGAGTTTTGCGAGCGTGCGACTGCTGATCCCGACCGCTTCTGCAAAATCACATTTTTTGATCTCCCGTTCCCGTAAAAGCGCCCAAAGTTTATCGAAACTGACAAACATCATATCGCCCCCTTCTAAGTTTCATTATAACACAGTCCAATAAAAATGTCAATGTTTTTTACATTTGTAAAGATGTTTTTTCCTTATTTGCAAATCGCAGACATCGCGAATGTTCTTTCCCACTTTTCTGCGATTTTTTCCATTCGGCTATTGACTTCTCGATTTTCTTGTGATATAATACTTGTTGCGCAAAAAAGAAATCTGGGTGTGGCGCAGTTGGTAGCGCGCTACCTTGGGGTGGT
>CALEJO010000053.1 GCA_937898155.1 uncultured Clostridia bacterium
TCGCGACCGAAATACCGAGTCCGGCAATCATTTCCGGCGTCACCGCGCCCGGGCGTAGGATCGTCACCGTCCCATCCGAGACTTTCACAACCGTCGATTCGAGTCCGATCGTGCAGGCACCGCCGTCGATCAGCGCGTCGATCCTGCCGTGCAGATCGTCCCAGACGTGATCCGCCGTCGTCGGGCTCGGTCTGCCCGAAAGGTTGGCGCTCGGCGCCGCCACCGGCACGCCCGCCGCGCGAATGAGTGCGCGGGCGACAGGGTTTTCCGGGCAACGGATGCCCACACTGTCAAGCCCGCCTGTCACGGAAAGCGGAATGCAGGCGCGCCGCGGCAAAATCACCGTCAGCGGTCCCGGCATAAACGCCTTCGCCAGTTTTTCATAAATTTCGTTTGTTTCGGCATAGCGCGCCGCCTCGTCGGGGGACGCGATATGCACGATCAGCGGATTGTCGCTCGGACGCCCTTTGGCGGCGTAGATTTTTCTCGCCGCGTCCGCGTCGAGCGCGTTGCCGCCGAGTCCGTAAACCGTTTCCGTCGGAAACGCGACGAGCCCGCCGCTCCGCAAAAGCGCCGCCGCCTCCGCGAGCTGCGGTTCGAGCGGTTCGCCCTGTCGAATCCCGATCCGTATCGTTTCCATGTCCGTCTCTCTTTCTTATCCTTCGCCCGCGCCGAGCTTTTCCGCGGCATCCGCCGCGAGCAGCGCGTCCAGCACCGCGTCCATCTTCCCGTTCATAAACGTGTCGAGCGTATAGAGCGTCAGCCCGATGCGATGATCGGTGACGCGCCCCTGCGGGAAATTATAGGTGCGGATGCGTTCGCTCCGATCGCCGGAGCCGACCTGCTTGCGTCTTGCGTCGGCGATCTCGCTGTCGCGCTTCGTTTTCTCGCGGTCGTAAAGCCGCGCGCGCAAAAGCTTCATCGCTTTGTCCCTGTTTTTGTATTGGCTCCGCTCCTCCTGACATTCCACCACAATGCCGCTCGGCTTATGGAGAATTCGGATCGCGGATTCCGTCTTGTTGATATGCTGACCGCCCGCGCCGCTGGACTTGCACGTCTCAATTTCGAGGTCGGTCGGCTTGATTTCGATTTCCACGTCCTCCACCTCGGGAAGCACCGCGACCGTCACCGCGGACGTGTGGATTCTGCCCTGCGATTCCGTGACGGGCACGCGCTGGACGCGATGCACGCCGCTCTCGAATTTCAACTTGGAAAAGGCGCTCTCGCCGTCCACGGAGAACGAGATCTCCTTGAATCCGCCGAGCTCCGTCTCATTCACGGAAATGACCTCGGTGCGCCAGCCGACCGCCGTCGCATACATGGAATACATCCGATAGAGGTCTGCCGCGAAGAGCGCCGATTCTTCCCCGCCCGTTCCGGCGCGGATCTCGACGATCACGTTTTTCTCGTCGTTCGGGTCGCGCGGCAAAAGCAGCAGTTTCAGTTCGTTTTCGGTGCGCGCCATACCCGCGCGGGCGAGAGAAAGCTCTTCTCCGGCGAGCGTGCGCAGCTCCGCGTCGGCGGAAAGCATCAGCGTCTCCGCCTCTGCCGCAGCGTCGCGGAAGCGGCAATATTCGCGGAATTTTTCCACGATCGGCGTCAGCCGCTTGTGCTCCTTCATCAGTTCACGGAAGCGCTCGGTATCGTTTGCGACCTCGGGGACGGAAAAACTCGCTTCGATCTGTTCGAGGCGGGATTCCACCTCGCGCATCTTATCCAACATCGCCATCCCCCATTTCTCCAAGTTAAATCTTGTTCTATATTTTATCATACTACCGCGTCAAATGCAAGGTGAAAAAATCAATTTGCAACGCCCGTTTTGCGAAGAAAACGTGCGATTTTGCGAGTTTTTGCGCAAAAATCGCAATCTAAATTAAAAAAAATATATTTTTTGCAAAAAAAGGGTTGACAAGCGAAAAAAGGTGTGCTATAATCCTGTCGTTGCTCAAAAAAGGGGGCTTTCTGCCCTTTCAAAATCAATACGGAGGAATCAAAGATGTCAACCTATATGGCAAACAAAGAGACTCTGGAACGCAAATGGTATATCATCGACGCTGCGAACAAGCCGCTCGGCAAGACCGCTGTCGCCGCCGCCAACATTCTCAGAGGCAAACATCGTCCCGAATTCACGCCCCATGTCGATTGTGGCGAATTCGTCATCATCATCAATGCGGAGAAGGCAGTTCTCACGGGCAAGAAGCTCGAACAGAAATATTATCGCCGTCACTCCGGCTACATCGGCGGTCTGAAAGAAGTCCAGTATAAGACGCTGATGGCAACCAAACCCGAGCTTGCGATGGAACTCGCCGTCAAAGGCATGCTTCCGCATAACTCGATCGGCAGAGCGAGCATCAAGCGCCTGAAGGTCTATGCGGGTGCAGAGCACAAGCAGCAGGCACAGAAGCCCGTTCCCTACACGGTTGACTGAGAAAGGAAGGTAAATCAGAATGTATACGAGTGCTAAACCTTACTTCTACGGCACAGGCAGAAGAAAGAAATCCATTGCCCGCGTTCGTCTGTATCCCGGAACCGGCGCCATCACCATCAACAAACGTGACATCGACGAGTATTTCGGTCTCGAAACGCTGAAGCTCATCGTCAACCAGCCCTTCGCCGTCACCGGCACCGAGGGCAAATTCGATATCGTCTGCACCGCACAGGGCGGCGGCATCTCCGGTCAGGCAGGTGCGATCCGTCACGGCGTTGCGAAAGCACTTCTTCAGGCGGACGAAACCTACAAGCCCCTGCTCAAAAAAGCAGGCCTCCTGACTCGTGACCCGAGAATGAAGGAAAGAAAGAAATACGGTCTCAAAGCCGCTCGTCGCGCACCGCAGTTCTCCAAGAGATAATTATTGTTTCTCGAAATGCAGAATCCCAAGCCGAAAACTTGGGATTCTCTTTTTCTTCCCCTGCGGGTCCTCGCGGCACAGCCGCTGCGGTCGGCGCGAAAATCGTGCCACCGGCACGATTTTCCCTCGCTCCGACAGTTCTCCAAGAGATAATTATTATTTCTCGAAATTCAGAATCCCAAGCCGAAAACTTGGGATTCTCTTTTTCTTCCCCTGCGGGTCCTCG
>CALEJO010000054.1 GCA_937898155.1 uncultured Clostridia bacterium
ACTGCGGCTCGTCGTAGAATGCCGAGTCGATCGTCTCGCCGAAATACTCCGAAAACCGTGCATAAAACGCCTCGTGCGTCAGTCGGATAAAGCACCGCACGGCGTCCGGATCCAAATAATTCACCATGCCGCGCAAGCCGCGAACGCAATAGAAGCGCAAAAGCTGCCATTTCCCTTGTGCGGAACACTTCACCGTGCCCGTATCCCGAAATTCATCGGTCACGTCCAAAAGAGAGTGCGTGAACGGCTCATACGCGACAGCAGACATCAAAATCCCGCCATCGGGAATCGTCGGACTGCCGGTCAACGGCAAGTCGTCCTTCACCATTTCGAGCTTTTTGGTGACGGCTTCCGGGAAACGCTCCGCCAAAAGCCCGCCGGCTTTTCCGCTGGGAAACCAAAATTCATCGTAAAGGCAAACCTTTAAGCCCAATGTTCGTGCCTCTTCGAGAATCCACGAGAACATCGAAAAATAGTCTTCGCTCAGATATTCGATTTTGGTATCTTGATAAGAAATCACACCGACGCCGCCATATCCGATCTCTTTGCATCCGCGCAAGATCGCATGGATCTGTTCCCGATCGGGCTTGCCGCTTAAAAACAGCAATGGGCGCGGACGATATTTTTCATTCGGGTTTTGAAATTGATCCATAAATCGTCGGACAGGAGATTTTGTCCGATCCGCCCTCCTTTTTCCTTTTGAAAAAAAGATTTTTTTATTTCCGCAAAAACGCTTTCGCGATCGCAATCTGCGTGCAGACTTCCGCTATTTTTCAATCATAATTTGTTTCCTTTTTTTACATTGCATTCGTGACACAATGTTTGCAGATTATCATAGGTGCTTTTGCCGCCCTTTGAAATAGGAACGATGTGGTCAATTTCAAGCATGGCAAATTGTTGCGCTCGACCGCAGTATCGGCAACGATATCCGTCTCGTTTATAAATAGAAAACCGCATTTTATTGGAGACCTTACCACGCTCCACTCTGCAAATTGCATCCCAAATCTCTTTGTCACAATAGAAACTTCCGTTTTTGTTTTTCATTTGGTCGATAATAGCAAATATTTCCGGCTCATCAAATGTTTGCACTTTTCTGTCGCAAATAACCCCATTCATTTTTGCATAGAAAAGCGTGACGGTGAATGAAAAAAACGTCACAGGTTTATCATAGCAATTTTTGAGGAATTTTTGTTGCTCAATATGGTTTAACCATTTTACGAACAGCCATCCTGTTGGCACAGCATATTTTCCCATTTGGCAAGACGCGGTCTCGCGCGCATATGCCTCATAGTTTTCAGCATTTTTTCGCGCTTTTTGCGTTTCTTTTATGACAACATTAGACTGGAATTGTAGTTGATAGATTAGATGATCTTTGCAAGAAATGGAAACAAAAAAATTTTCATTATCATATGTGTATGTTTTACTTAAAGTTTTTACCGAAAGAAATGAATAGCGACCATTAATCTCCCGAAGCAAACGAAGCGCAGTGCTGTTCTCCTTAACAAAATTCGA
>CALEJO010000055.1 GCA_937898155.1 uncultured Clostridia bacterium
GAGGACTACGCGATGACGGGCGCAAGCGGGATCAAACTCGAAAGCGGCGCGACGTATCGGCTCGTTTATACCAAGGGATAAAAGAACGGAATGAACAAATCAAAACAGTGGCAAAAAGTGCGGGATATGGCGGTCTTTGCGATGCTCGGCACGCTGATGTTCCTCTCGAAGCTTTTGATGGAATTTCTGCCGAACGTGCATATGCTGGCGTTGCTCGTCTGCGTCTATACGCTGGTCTATCGCGTGCGGGCGCTGATCCCGATCTATATTTTCGTCTTTCTGACGGGGATTTACAGCGGATTCAACCTTTGGTGGGTGCCGTATCTCTATCTCTGGACGGTGCTGTGGGCGGTCTTTCTGCTTCTGCCGAAGCAGATGCCGATGAGAGTCGCGGCGATCGTTTGCCCCGTGATCTGCGGGCTTCACGGCTTGCTTTACGGCACGCTTTACGCGCCGATGCAGGCGCTGATGTTCGGCTACTCATGGAAGCAAACGCTCGCATGGATTGCGGCGGGACTGCCATGGGACGCGGTGCAGGGGGCGGGCAATCTCGCGATGGGAACGCTCGTCGTGCCGCTCGTTTTGGTGCTGGAACGGCTGGAAAAGCGGACCATTTTCCTCAAAAAGAAACAAAACAAAACCGCGGAGGAATCCGCGGGAAAGGAACCATAATGCAATACTTTTTAGACTCGGCTGACGTATCGAAAATTCAAGCGGTGCTTGCGCAGTATCCCTGCGACGGCGTGACGACGAACCCGACGATTCTGGCGCGGGACGCAAAGGATCCGGGAGCGGCGCTTCGAAAGATCCGCAAACTGCTCGGAAACAAGCTCCTCTTCGCGCAGGTGACGGCAAAGACCGCGCCGGAGATGATCTCGCAGGCGGAAGCGCTCGCGGCGGCGCTCGGTGCGCCGATCTCGATCAAAATTCCCGCAACGAAAGAGGGCGTTCTCGCGATGAAGACGCTCGCGGTGCGCGGCATTTCGGTGACAGCGACGGCAGTCTATACGCCGCAACAGGCGCTTCTCTGCGGCAAAGCGGGGGCGGATTACGTCGCGCCCTATGTCAGCCACATCGACAATCTCGGCATTGACGCCGCGGCGGTCGTGGGCGAAATGGCAGAGCTTCTCGCGGCGTATTGTCCGCACACGTGCGTGTTGGCGGCGAGCTTCCGAACGGTCGAGCAGGTGAATCGCGTCTTATTTGCGGGCGCGGGCGCCGTGACGATCACGGCGGAAATGTTCGATCTTCTGATCGGCTCGGCAGGCACCGCCGCCGAGGTCGGCTCGTTTGAAAAGAACTGGTCTGCCGCGTTCGGAGAGAAAGAGATCACGGACTTTTGGGGATGATACGAAAAACCGCCTTTCGGGGCGGTTTTTTCTTCGCTTTTCTTTGCGAAAAGAAAAGCTTGGTAAAAGAAACGATCCGCGGTGCGTGGGGATTCGGTTTGCACAAACTTCAAACCGTGTGGGCGCTCCGCGCCAGCCGCGCACTCACTTTTCGCGCGAAGCGCCGGAAGCGAACTCTTTACCGCTTGATCGAGCGGAGGCGCTCGCGG
>CALEJO010000056.1 GCA_937898155.1 uncultured Clostridia bacterium
CAAGAACCAGGCGGAAGCCATGGTCAGCCAGAGCGAAAAAGTGCTGACGGACGCAGGCGATAAGATTTCTGAGGACGACAAAGCGGCGATCCGCGCGGAAGCCGAAAAGCTGAAAGAAGCGGCAAAGAGCGACGACGTGGACGTGATCAAGGGCGCGCTCGACGCGTTCCAGAAGAAATTCTACGAGGTTTCCGAAAAACTCTATAAAGCGGCAGGTGCCGACGCGCAGAACGCGACGGGAGATGCCGGCACGCAGAACGAGGACGGAAGCTTCAACGCGGACTACACCGAGAAATAAAAAAGCACCACGAAAGGGCGGACTTTTGTTCGCCCTTTCGTGAAGTTTCAAGCGTTTGAATCTACGCAAACAAAATCGGAGAAAACTATGAGAGATTATTATGAAGTCTTAGGCGTGCAAAAGACCGCCTCGGACGATGAAATCAAAAAAGCGTATCGCGCGCTGGCGAAAAAATATCATCCCGATATGAATCCCGGCGACAAGGAAGCGGAAGAAAAGTTCAAGGAAGTCAACCAGGCGTATGCGGTCCTTTCCGATCCCGAAAAGAAGTCGAGATACGACCAGTTCGGACCGGAAGCCGCGGAAGGCAACGGTTTCGGCGGACAGGGCTTCGGCGGCTTCGGCTTCGGCGGAGAGGGATTCGATATCAGCGATATTTTCGAGGGCTTTTTCGGCGGTGGCGGCGGGAGCCGTTCCCGTCGGAACGGACCGATGCGCGGCGACGACCTGCAAGCGCGCGTCTCGATCAAATTCGAGGAAGCGGCGTTCGGTTGCAAGCGCGAGATCAAATATACGCGCGTAGAGGCGTGCCACGACTGCGGCGGCACGGGTTGCGCATCCGGCTCGTCGCCGAAAACCTGCACCAAATGCAACGGAACGGGACAGATCAAGGTCCAGCAAAGAACGCCCCTCGGTGTTTTCCAGACGACCAAAACCTGCGATGCCTGCGGCGGCAAAGGACAGATCATCTCGAATCCGTGTAAAAATTGCCGCGGCTCCGGTGTCGTCACGGTCTCGAAAACGCTCGACGTTTCGATCCCTGCCGGCATCGACGACGGACAGCGCATCACGCTTCGCGGTATGGGCAATGCCGGCAAAAACGGCGGCCCGGCGGGCGACCTCTACATCCTCGTTCAGGTGAAACCGCACACCGTCTTTTTGCGCGACGGCTTCGATATTTTCACCGAAATCCCGATCACGTTCCCCGAAGCGGCGCTCGGTGCTGAGATCAAAGTCCCGACGCTCGAAGATAGCGTCGCCTATACGATCCCCGAGAGCACGCAGACGGGCACGTCCTTTACGCTGAAAGGCAAGGGAATCCCGTTCATCAACGGAAAAGGGCGCGGCGATCTGATCTTCAAGGTCGCGATCGAAGTGCCGAAGGGTATGAACGAAACGCAGAAGGACGCGCTCCGCAAATTTGCGGACACCTGCGGCAACGCGAATTACAGTAAAAAAGACAAATTCTTCTCCAAGATTTTCGGAAAGGAGAAAAACGGATGACCTGGACACAAATCAAAGTGACGTGCCGCGTCAGCGATCTCGAAACGGTCTGTGCGATCGTTTCGATGTTGGACAGCTCGATCATGGTGGAGGATTACAGCGACATCGAAACGGGGCTCAAAACCGTTTACGGCGATCTGATCGACGAATCCATTCTGAATAGCGACAAAAGTATCGCATCGTGCAGTATTTTCGCCTCCGAGGAGAAAAATCCGAACGAGTATATCGCCTATCTCGAAGCGCGGTTCGCGGACTGCGGGATTCAGACGAAGATCGAGCTTCTCGGCACGGATGAGGAGGAATGGGCGACGGCGTGGAAGAAATTTTATAAGCCGACGCACATCGGGAATCGCATGGTCGTGGTGCCGAGCTGGGAAACCTACGAGCCGGCGGCAAATGAGATCGTGATCGAAATGGACCCCGGCATGGCATTCGGCACCGGCACGCATGAAACGACGCGGCTCTGTGCCGAATATCTCGAAGAAACCGTCAAGGACGGCGACTATCTGCTTGACGTCGGGAGCGGGAGCGGCATTCTCGCGATCTTCGCGTCCAAGCTCGGCGCAGCGAAATGCGGTGCGTGCGACATTGATCCGATCGCGGTCCGCACGGAAAAGGAAAACGCCGAGCGCAACGGATGCGCGAACGTGGATTGCTTTGTTTCCGATCTGCTCTCCGACGTGCGTCTTTACGACGGACGCAAATTCGACGTCGTCAGCGCGAATATCGTGGCGGACATCATCATAAAACTCTCCGGCGACGTCGGCGCGTTGATGAAAGACGGCGGGCTCTTTATCGCGTCCGGCATTATCGTTGAGCGGGAAGCGGATGTGGACGCGGCGATGAAAGCCGCGGGCTTTTATAAAGTTTCCGCGAAGAAACAGGGCGGCTGGTGCGCCGAGCTGTTCCGCAAAGCATAATTTTTTTTGAAATTTTGCGTAAATTTTCGTCAAAATTCTTTACAAAATCTTCTTTTTGGTATATAATATGAAAACACGAATGGGATATGGATGACATATCCCGTTTGCTTGTTCATTTGAATCTTTCTTTTCGGAGGCGAGTATGCCGCGATTTTTTGTTTCGCCGATCCCGATGGGAGTCGATACGGTGACGATCGACGGCGAAGATGCCCGACATATTTCGTTTTCTCTGCGGATGCGAACGGGAGACGAGATCGTCCTTTGCGACGGCGAGGGGTGCGACTATCTCGGCACGATCCGCGAAATGGACGGGAAAACGGTGACGCTTTCGCTTTCCGCGCCGCAGGAATCGGCGACGGAGATGCCGCATCGTGTCCGACTGTATCAGTCCGTTCCGAAAGGGGACAAATTCGATTACATTGTGCAAAAAGCGACGGAGCTCGGCGTCTGCGAGATCGTTCCTGTCTATTCCGCGCGGTGTATCGTCCGCCCGGACGAAAAAAGCGACGGAAAGAGAAGAGAACGGTTGAACCGCATTGCGCGCGAGGCCGCGATGCAGAGCGGACGCGGACGCATCCCGACGGTATCGTCGCCGCTTTCTTTTGCGGAGGCGGTCGCCGCCGCGCGCAAACTGCATCCCGGCGCGCCCGTGCTGGTGCACCCCGAATGCGCGGAAGCGGTCCGCGACGCGGCGGACGAGCGGCTTTCCACGGGCGGCATGTGCAAGTTCGCGCGCGAAAGCGAGGCGACCGACTTCATCGTCGGCACCGAGGTC
>CALEJO010000057.1 GCA_937898155.1 uncultured Clostridia bacterium
CGAGAATATGTATCTTGACAATCCATCCCGAATATGTTAAAAGTATATAAATAATACCATAAGCGGAGGAACCATAATGGCAGAAACAAAGACCGTGTTTTTTAATATTACAGACTACGGCGCAATACGAAGAATGTTGATTTCCTCCATCAATACCGCAAAGGAAAATAAATAGTATTTTCATGAAAGGAAATAGTGTTATGGATAAAGAATATCAGGAAATCGGAGATATGATTCAAAATGTTGTCGAAGACGCTTTTGATGATCTTGAGGCTACTATTGAGGACTCCGTAGAAGCAGCCGTACAAAACGCTTTTCAGAATATGCTTTCGGAGTTGGAACTTGTTACTCCCGACGGAACTCATATTATCCCGAGACGGAAAATGCGTTTGACCAGTCCCGACAAAATGAAAGTGCTTCTTTGCTATGGTGGATTGCGCGTAGAAGATACAAGTAAATTCAGCGGAAACCATTATCCTGCAGGATGGGGGTTAGCTATACAAACAAGAGTAGATTCATGGGAACCGATTTTCATCTATGATTCAAAAGAAAAAGCCGTTTCAGCATTGGAAAAAGTCAACAAAGCGATGAATGACGGTTTGGATTCATTTGATTTGTAAATTGCTGTGTACCTTTTGGTATGTTTTAGTTTGAAAATGAACCTTTTGGTCGCTCTTAGACATAACATTACGCAGTCAGTGATACAATTTTGTCACCGACTGCGTACTTCTTTTATGCCGAAAATGCCTTGAAATAAGGGCGTTTCGGCGTTTTTTCATTTTTCCGCCGTTTTCGGGATTTGTCACGACGGTTCATTTTGCCGCCGTCCGAAAGCCGTTTTTCCCGAAAATGTAGCAGAGCCGATTTCCCGGCGAGTAATCGTGAAAAGATTAGACCTTTCGTGAAAAGATTGAGTAATCGTGAAAAGATTGAATTTTCACCCTTTGGTTTCATTTGGTGCTAAAATGTGCAAAAAGGTGTTGACAAATACTTTTTTGTGTGATATAATACCGCCAGAGTCAGGAGGAGATTATGATTATTTACATGATACTCTCGTTTTTCTATGGCGTATTTTTTAAGTACAACAATCGGTAAGGAGGATAACCACAATGGATTACGACAGAATCATACTTGAAATGCTTGATAGAATTAAAGCACTTGAAGACGAAGTTGCCGAATTAAAGGGAGATAAAACCGAAGGCAAAATCGAGTCACACTTAATTTCGCTGCCGAGTAAAAAATACAGAAAGTTGTCTGCGATGTTGGCGGAAGCGGATGGGAAGCCCGTGTCGATGTCATTCAAAGAAATCGAAGATGTACTCGGCTTTGAACTTCCCGCCTCTGCAAGAGAACACCGTGCCTTTTGGGCAAATACCGAATCACACTCCATCGCATTGAGCTGGTTAAGCGTGGGCTACAAAACGATGGTGGTTGATCTTGCGGAAGAACGAATTGTTTTTGAAAAGTGAGGTATAACAGAATGTTGACTTACAAAGACCTATTAAATGAATTCCGGCAAAATCCCCGTGATGTTATTACTGTTCCGCTTACTAATCGTAATGGTAGATGGTTCTATGTTTATGAAGAAAACGGCTTCATTTATGTAGACGGTGCAAAAAGCAAATCTCCGTCAAGTTTAATCAGCACTCCCCGAAAACTGAATGAAAACGATTTTGATGATATTCTTTCCTTATATCAGTTAAGGAAAAAGGGGGTCTCAAATTCTGCAGAAGCTACTCGTAAAACCCACAATCAAGTATATTGGTACGGTATTTTTTCGGAATTGGGATTATAACTAAAAACGCAAGCCGGACGGGTGCTTCCCATCTTGCTTGCGTTTTGTCTTATTTGCTTATTTGCCATTCGACCGTGGTGCCATCCCTGAACATGAACACCACTCTTTCCTTCGAGTACTCAAAAATGTAGCGGCACTCTTGAAAATGTAGCAGACAACTCTCCCTCAAAAGTAATCGTGAAATTTTATCAAAGTTTGCGTATGGAGACAGAAAAGCACCCCAGCGGGGTGCTTTTCTGCTGTCTCTCCGCTTGAAGAGCAGAGGATTTTATTTCAAAATCGAATAGATCAACGTCGGGATCATCGGAATGACCACGGTGATCAAAAGATACACGAGATAGATCACCGATGCCAAAACGATCAGTCCAAGCACGATCGCGAGCGCGATCAAAATACCTTTCATTACTTTTTTCATCATCATTCCTCCGGCAGAAGCATCGGCGTCGTCAGAATTCCGTGCTCACGAAGCATATAGTCGGGCGTGAAGAATTTGCCCTTCGGGCGCCACATCCCGGGATCGGTATAGGACGGTTTCAGGATCGTGTTATGCAGTTGCCCAAGCGTATTCATACGGTTGCCGTAAAGCGTGACGTCGATCGTATGCTCTCCGTCCGGCAGATCGCCGAGGAAGAGCTGATTCGGCGGGAACGCGAGCATGCCCGGCACGCGCTTGCCGTCCACCTCGACGGAGAACGCCGTGCCGACGAAGCGCTGGATATAGAGCGTCTTTTTGCCGCCGCCCGTATAGCGGAAATGATACGTGATATTGCCGCCGTAGAACGGGAGCGTCTGCGCCGTCGTATCGTCGAAATAGAGCTTTTCCGCGGGCGCCACGATGCGGATGTCGCGGCCGCAGGCGCGCACGCCGAACGTGCCGAGCAGATAATACGCTTCGAGTTGCGTGATGTCGCCGAAGCGAAGCTCGATTTTCAGCTCGTTTTTGCCCTTGTGAATCTTCGGCAGGCGGATCGTTTTGACCGCCTCCTCATCCACGTAATAGCCGACGGGCGTCATATCCGCAAGCTCCCCGTTCAGCGAAACCGTCGAATATTCGATCGCTTCCAGCCCGAGCATCGCGCCCTCGTAGTCGATCTCGGAGATGACGTCGAAATAGAGCGTCACCTTTTCTTTCGGATTCTTGTCGCGCGCGCAGACCCACGGTTGCACCATGCCGTCCGTGCGCAGACGAATGCCGAGCTCCTTGCGGATATCGGAATCCGCATCCAGCACGTATTTCGGCGCGTGGCGCTCGCCGTCGCGGACGGAGAACGCCGGTTCGTCGAGCAGGACGACGTTCGGCTCGGACAGCGAATACGGCACACCGTATTCGAGATATTCCGGCTCGCCGAACTGTTTTTCGGAAAAGCGGTGTCCCTCTTCCTGTCTGCCGGGCGAAAGTTCAAGCAGGAGCGAGTCGCATCTGCCGCACACCCAGCGGATCACCGTCTCGTCGCCGACATACTCTGCCGCGAGCGGCTTCGTTTCGCCGGTCATATCGTCAAGCCATGTCACTTTCCACTCGCCCTTGATCGCGATGCGGTAATACTCCATCGGGGAAATATCATAGTCCCGCGCCTCGTTGACGTGCGCGATGAAAAGATGCCGCACATCGCCGTCCCGACGCAGATTATAGTTGAGGTTGTCGGCATATTCGCCGCCCGGGTAGGTGAGCCGCACCTCGCGGTTCGGTTCGAGCCGGCGGATCAGCTCATTTTTGTCCCACGCGATCGCGTTCGTTCTCTCGGCGAGCTTCTGTGCGCGATCGGACGGCATCGCGTCCACATAAGACGGGATCTCGCCCACGAAAATGATCTTGCCGCCGCGATCCGCGAACGCTTCGAGCGCGTCAAGCGTCGTCGAGCGGATCGTTTGCAGATTCGGCACGATCACGGTGTCATAGGTTTCCTCGCCGACGCGGAAGCCGTCGTCCGCGCCCGCGAATTGATCTTTCAGAAGCGATTCCGCGATCAGATCGAAGTCCTGCGACGAGAAGATCAGCCAGTTGAGCGCCTCGTAAAACTTCCGCGAAAGATCGTTGCGGCGCTCGGACGTCTGCGAGACAGGTCCGAAGTTCAGCCAGAAAGATTCGACCGGATGGATCATGCCGATATGCACGATCGGCTTGCCGCGCGTCATAACGGTATTGACACGCGCGAAGTGATCCTCGATATAGCGGTATTCGCGGAACCACGGCGACTGATAGCCGATCGACGCGGGATAATCGCGCTTCGCCTCGCCACGCATCGACACCCAAAACAGGTGCGGCACGCGCACGGTGACGCCGAACGA
>CALEJO010000058.1 GCA_937898155.1 uncultured Clostridia bacterium
CCGCTTTTCTTTGCGAAAAGAAAAGCTCGGCAAAAGAAACGCGTCTGTGGTGCGCGGAAGTTCGGTTTGTGCAAACTTCGAGCCGAGCGGCTCTTTTGCCCCGCTTTTCTCCCGAGAAAAGCGGGGCACAAAACAGCCCCGCCGGCTCGGCGGGGCTGTTTCTATGGTTTTGTTCAGTCTTCGATATAATACTGAATATTCATGTTCTGCATGATCCCGCCGATCACAAAATAGATTCGCGCGCGTGCCGCGGGAGAAACGTAAACCGATTGAAGCGATACGCAATCCTCGGAGAACAGTTGCGAGCCGGGAAACGCCATGCCTTTCGGCAAAACGACGTTTTTCAAGGCACTGCATCCGACGAAAATGCCGGAGCCGATCTGCTCCGTATTCGAGGAGAATTGGAAGCCGGGCAACGACGTGCAATACGCAAACGCGCTGTCGCCGATCGAGCGAATGCCCGTGCCGCCGGAAATCGCGGAAAGCGCGGAGCAAAGCTCAAACGCTTCCGCTTCGATGGTTTTGACAGAAGCGGGGAACACGATGGATTCCAGCGAGAGCATGCGGAAAAACGCCTGTGCGCCGATCGTTTCCAGCGTGGACGGAAGCGTCACTTCTTTGACGGCGTAGGAAAGCCGGTATTTGGATTCACCCGACACGCTGAGCTGCTCCGTCGAATCCGGGATCATCGCGTAGTCCCAGCCGCAGAGCGCGCTGCCCGCGATGGTTTTCACTCCCTCGGGGATATGAACGGCAGTCTGTCCGTCCGCGATATACGCGGCGAGAAGCACGCCGTCGCCCACGATCAGATAGCGTTCGCTTTCCTCGGTCTTCGTCTTCGCTTCTTCCAAAAACGCGGTATAGCCCGTCGTGCCGCCGAACGCGTAAACGCCGATCGATTCGACCGATGCGGGAATATTCAGTGCTTTGATGCCCTCACAGCCGTAGAATGCGTAAGAGCCGATCTTCGTTAGATTCGTGCAGGCGGAGAAAATCACGTTCGTCGGTGCGGTATAGCCGTTCGCAAACACATTGAACGCGTTTTCGCCGATAACCTTCACCGTGGACGGGAGCACCACTTCTTTGAGCGCGGCACAGCCGGAAAACGCCGACGTGCCGATCTCCTCGATCCCCTCGGGAATCGTGATGGCGTCGAGATAGGACGCGTAATGATAGCCGTAATCCGTCGCTTCGCCGGCGGCTTCCGCATTCCAGAACGCGCTGTTGCCGATCGCGCGGATCCCTTTGCCCGACAGGTCGATCATCGCCGGAGAGACGTTGCATTTGATGAGAATGCCGTCGCCGACCACCAAATACTCCTCGCGGCATTCCTGATACCACGGCGTATAGGTGAATGCGCAGAAATCCACGGTCTTCACGCTCTTCGGGATCGTCACGGACGTGACGCGATTGCATCCGTAAAACGCAAGCGAACCGATCGTTTCCAGCCCCTCGGGAAGCGCAAGCTCGGAGAGCATCGCGCAGTTGACGAACGAATAGCCGCCGATCTTTTTCAGCGACGTGCCGGCAAAATCAAAGTCTTCCAGTTTGATGCAACCCGAAAATGCCCACGCGTCGATCGTCGCAAGCGCGGAAGAAACGTCAACGCTTTCCAGCGATGAGCAATTCGAAAACGCGTATTCGCCGATCTCGGCGACGGTCGGAAAGCCGACTTCTTCCAGCGACGAGCATCCCGCAAAGGTATAGGGCTCCACGCGCGTGATCGACGCCGGCAATTCTACGGACAAAAGCGATGTGCAGTTTGCAAACGCGTGCGAGCCGATCGCTTCGATCGCGCATCCGTCGGCGAACGTCACCTTTTTCAGCGACGTGCAGTTTTGAAACGCGCCGGACGCGATCAGTTCGACATTCTTGCCGATCACGATCTCTTTCAGCGAGGGATCGCCCGCGAACGCGCTCTCCGCGATCACGGTGACGGCATCGGAAACGACGTATTTGCCGTTCTCGTCCGCCATGCCGATGCAAACCCGCAGTTCGCCCTTTTCCATTTCATATTGAGACGGTGCCGTGCTTTCTGCCGGCGTGCTCTCCACGGGCGGATTGTCCCCGCAGGAAGCAAAGCAGGCGATCAGAAGACACAAGGCACATAAAAATGCGATGATTTTCTTCATACGTTCCGGTTCCTTTTTTGATCGTTATTTTCGTTTTCCAAACGAAAAATACTTTTTATATTATATCCGTTTCCGCCGTTTCTGTCAAGGAAAGACGCAGATATTCACCGTTTCGTCACGGAAAATTTACAAAAAAGCACCCGCATGGGTGCTTTTTGTATGAAAACCGATCGTCCTGTAAGCCGGGTTCTGTCGAGAACAATCATCTATCTACGCCGTTTGTTGCCAAACGGCTTGCGGGGGAGTCCCCCGCCGCCACCGCACATAGAGCTTTCGCTCGGTCGGGCAAACCATCGTCTGTGGGGTGTTGCTTCGGATAGGGTTTACATGGCACGCGCGGTTGCCCGCGCGTCGGTGAGCTCTTGCCTCGCCTTTCCATCCTTACCGCTTGCGCGGCGGTTTCTTTCTGTTGCACTGTCCCGGGAGTCGCCTCCGGCGGACGTTATCCGTTATCCTGCCCTATGAAGCCCGGACTTTCCTCATGGTAATACCTTTCGGCACCATACCACGCGATTGTTCGGCACGGTCGGTTTTACGCAAAATTATTTCCCGTCGGTCAAAACGACGGTTTCGATGCCCTCCGTCACGCCGCGCGGCGCTTTGATCGAGGACGGTTTCAGTTCATTGGACGCGCGATAAATTTCGATCGGATAGGCAAAACTCTCTCCCTCGAAATCCACGTCGTCCTCCGCATACATATCGAGATATAAATACCGAATCGCGTCGCTCCGCGCGGCGTTCGGTCCCTTGTATAGATAGCTCGCCACAGGGACGTTCGGCATCGGATACGATTTTCCCGGCAACGCGAGTGACGTTCCGAGCAGTTCCACACCCGAAAACGATAGCCGGACAAATTGATAGACGTTCTTCGCGTCCGAAATCGACGCGTATTCCGTATAAACGTTGCCCGCGTCGTCGCGCAGTAAAAACACAAACGGGCGGTCGTCGATCTCGACCGTGATCGGTTGCTCCGCCACGGTCGCCGCGTATTCCGCCTCCACCGCCGCGTCAAGGTCTGCCGAATACCCGTCGGGATGCTCCGCCGAAAGGCGCGCTTCGATCTCGGCGCGCAATGCTTTTTCCGCCGCTTCCGTCCGATCCTGCCGCAGTTTTTTCACGGTGCTGTTATTATAGCGCACCGTGAACTGCAAAACCTTTTGCTCGGGAAAATACAGCACGTCGAACACGCCGAAATAGCCGTCGTCCGCGACGCTTTGCACGGGTTTATGGGAATAGGCGGCCATCGGTTCGCCCGTCTCATGGGCGCCGTAAAGCTCCTCCGTCCAGAGGATGCCCGACAGCGTTCTCGGCGCGTTTCCCGTGCAGAGCCGGAAGAACAAAATACCGTAAACGAACAAAACGAGCAACAGTCCGAGCGATTTGAGAATCTTTTTCAGTGTGCGTCCGCTGAACAGCTTGCCGAGCTTTGATTTTTCCTGATAGATCAGCTCCTCGGAATAATCGCCCCAGTCCTCATACGTCTCCGCCATTCGACCACCTCCCTTTCCCGCGGTTTTCTTCATTATATAATATTGCCCCGATAAAGTCAAGTTCTTTCGGAGGAGACGCAAAAAAGCCCCCGCTTTTCTTTACGAAAAGAAAAGCTCGGCAAAAGAAACGCGTCTGTGGTGCGTGGGAATTCGGTTTGCACAGACTTTGAGCCGTGCGAACGCCTCGCTCCGCCTTGCTTTACGAAAAGAAAAACTCGGCAAAAGAAACGCGTCTGTGGTGCGCGGGGATTTGGTTTGCACAAATTTTTATCCACGCACACGATCGAACGGAACGTTCATGGGCTTATTTACGTGTTATGATTATGCTAGCTTTCCTCCTGCAAATATACAGAAAAGCTTTTGTCTCCTTAAAGCTTTTCAGAGGATCCGGAAACGGATCCTCTCTTTTTTGCACGAAAAAAGCAGAGGAGATTATCCTCTGCTTATAACCGCTCCGAAAACGCCGTTTGTGAATATGAAATACACGTGTTCGGATAGTTTGGTATTTGGTGACCCGGACGAGAATCGAACTCGTGTTACCGCCGTGAAAGGGCGGTGTCT
>CALEJO010000059.1 GCA_937898155.1 uncultured Clostridia bacterium
TGTAGTTTATATAGACAGCTTTTTCTCCTACCGGGAAGAAAGTCAATTCCGAGAGCGGGAGCCGAAAAAAATTTGATATTGGAGGCAAAAATGAAGACTAAAAAGTTCTTAATTGTTTTTGTATCAGTCATTGCACTCGTCGTCCTGTGCTCGTTCGCGGTTGGGGCGGTTCGGACGAATGATCCAAATCCGGCGGGTGGCTCTTATGGCGAATTGACATCAATGCCGCAACCGGATATGCACAGGCGATAACAGGGTTCACCAATATAAATCCGTCGTATGATCGTTATATCTCGATTCAGCTTTATATCATCTATACGGATGGAACGTTTGATTGCTCGGTTATCGTAAATGATCCCACATATAGCACGACTTTTGGAGGGCAACGGCTTATTTCTTTAATTGCCGATTCGAGCAAAGTTGTCGAAGCGGTCAGTAGCGAGCATTTTGTCATTGCGAGTGACGGAACGTATTGGGAGGGTAGTCTCACAATTCCGCAATGATTATTTTCTATTCCAAGCAATAAAATGAACTAATGGCTCCCGCCGCTTGACTTATTTTTTCTTTTTTGATAAACTGAATTTAAAAAACATACACAATGAATTAGAAGGGGTATTTTTATGAAAAAACTATTCGCTATTATCCTTGCGCTCGCCGTTCTTCTCCTCGTTTCTTGCGGAGAAACACCTGTAGAAAGCAATCCGACGGAAACAACCGCTGAAACACCCGAAATCACAAAACGAGGGCAATTAGTTCATAATAGAGAAAACGATTATTTTTATGAAACGAATACCCGTGTGATATTTTTTTCTCATGTTCCGAGAGAAGATATTGCCGCCTATTATAGCAAAGTGGATGGACAAGGGTATTACCTCTGTTTTGATCCTCTTTGTGAGCATGAATGGGGGTCTTGCAAGGCATTTGAGGTGTTTCTTTCTCGCGTTGATTCCACCCATATCTATAAGGAGCGCATCTATTATACGAGTAGCCAGTGGGAAGATCCCGCAACAGGGACATGGAAACCGGCGCTCATGTCCTGCTCGTTCGACGGAACGGATATCCGCATGGAATATAAATTCAAAACAGATCAAAAGGCGATGCCGTCCTATGACCGATATATGTATTTTCAAGACTTTGGCGGCGACGGTTGGATGATGCTTCTTCGCTACGATCTCGAAACAGGAGAGATGCGGAATCTTTCCGCCGAACAGGGATATCCGAAACTCGTATCTTCGCCGAACTTTTTCTATAACGACAAGATGTATTTTCATACGAATGTTGGCTTCGGCGAAGCCAATTTGGATTTGAGCGATTATCAGGCGACAAGCGAGCAATCGGAAACGCTTTATAGAATATGCGATGGAGCCCAATGCTACGGAAGCAGATCGGCAAGCTTTGGGCCCCCCACAATGAAAGCGTTTACAGACGGAATTCACATCTATGATATCGAGACAAACGAAGAAATCATTGTTCCACCGGAGGTTTGCGGCGGAGAATACGGATATGTTTGCCACGTGGACGCGGATTATATTTATTATTGCATTGAATATGATCCCAACCGGAAATCCAACCGCTATCACGGGAAAATCTTCCGCATGAAATGGGACGGAACAGATGCGAAGTGTATTTATGACAATCCCGAAATGGATATCAACGGCAACCTATATGTGACAGGCGATACGATGTTGATCGGTATGACAACCTATGGAAACAACTACGCCCTAAGCAAAGAAGTCTACGTCGCGCACATCGAGGAGGACGGCATGCTCACCGACGTGCATGAACTCATCATCGAATAAGCAAAACGGCGCACCCGCTTGGATGCGCCGTTTTGCTATGATGGCTGATTATTCTGCGTCGTAAAGACGGAAGCCCGCCGTATCCGTCACGGGCAGGGAAAGGACGAGCGTGTGTGCGTTTGTTCCGGCGCCCGCGTGGTCGGTGATCGCCTGCATGATGGCGTTGCGGTTCTCCTTTTTGGAAACGATATAGATGATTTCCTTTTCATCGACGATGGAAAGTCCAAAGAATTTTTCCGCGTAAGCGCTTCCCGTGCCTTTGGCGTGCAGGATCGTGCCGCCGCCCGCGCCCGCGCTACGCGCGGCATCCATGACGTCTTCGGTATATCCTTTATTGCAAATGGCGATGATCAGTTCCATTTCTGCCGTTCCTTTCTTTTCATAGCGTTGCATTTCGTCTTCGCTGTGCCCGCCAGCGTAAAAATCAAGTGCTTTTTTGCCCGAAATTCCCGCGAGGGGAACGGCGAGCGCGATGCCCTTGTCGGGCAGGTCGATCTGGAAATCGCGTTCCAAAATGCCGATGAGCTCATGCAGTTTATTGTGCGTGACGACGGTTTGATGGATCGCTTTTTCCGACGCTTCGATGCCGAGCAGGTCCAGCGTCTGCGATTTTGCCGTGCCACGCCCTTGCGTGCTGTAAAGACGGGGCACCTCCGCCGCCTCGCAAAGCGAGATCAGTTGCTCCATGTCGGAGCGACGGGAGATGATGATGAACCAATATAAATTCTGCATAGCCGCTCCTTTCAGAAGTTTGTGAGATCGAATTCGATGATGTCGGGATATTCGACCGCGGGCGCACCGCCTGCGGGAGTTTGAACGGGGAATGCTTCCGTTTGCGCCGCCGGAATCGGCTCGGGGAAATCAATGGGCGCGGTATCCGCTTCCATCGCGGTTTCCGCGGACGCGGCGCGTTTGAAGCGATAAACGACGCCGAGCACCTGAATCGTGATCGGGGGGAACATCGCGACCATGGCGATCACGCCGAACGCGTCCGTCATGATATTGCCGCCGCGCGTGTAAGAGGCGCCGACCGCGAGGGGCATCAGAAATGCCGAAGACATCGCGCCGGACGCGACACCGCCGGAGTCGAACGCGATCGAGGTGAAAACCTCGGGCACGAAGAACGAAAGCGAGAGCGACAGAGCGTATCCCACACCGACAAACCACATGACGGAAATGCCCGTCAGCACGCGAAGCATGGCAATTCCGACCGCGAGCGCGACGCCGATCGATATCGCCGTTTTCAGCATTTTGCTCGGGATCGCGCCGTCGGTCGCGTCTTCGACCTGTTTTTCGAGGACGTGGACGGCGGGCTCCGCGGCGACGATGAAGTAGCCGAGCAACATCCCCAGCGGGATCAGAAGCCAGGCATACGAGGCGGCGCCGAGCGTTTCGCCGATATAACGTCCGACGGGCAAAAAGCCCGTATTGACGCCGGTGAGGAACAGCACGATGCCTGCGTAAGTATATGCCACGCCGATCAGCAGTTTATAAATGGATTCCTTGCCGAGCGGGCGGGTGATTGCTTGATAAAGAAAGAAAAAAATGACGATCGGGAGCAGTCCCTTTGCGACCTCGAGCATCTGCCCGGGGACGGCGGAAAGGAAGTGCAAGCCGAATCCGCGCGACGTCTCAAACGACGCGAGCGCCTCGGGAACATAATCGCCGGCGCTGACGCGATAGATCAAACCGAGAATCAAAATAGCGATGATCGGGCCGGCGGAGCAGAGCGCCATCAGACCGAAGCTGTCGCTGCCGCCTGCTTTTTCCGCGGTGATCGCCGCAATGCCGACACCCATTGCCATGATGAACGGCACGGTCATCGGGCCCGTCGTCACGCCGCCCGCATCAAACGCGACCGCCCAAAAATCGGGGCTGACAAACGCGGCGAGCAGGAAGATGATCCCGTAGGAGCCGAAGAGCAGATAGCGGAGCTTGACGGCGAAGACGCTGCGCAGGATCGCGAGCACGAGGAAGATGCCGACGCCGATCGCCACGGTCAGAATGAACGTGGTGGTGTCGATGGACGGCACGTTTGCCGCCAGCACTTGCAAATCCGGCTCGGAAACGGTGATCATCGTGTCGACGAGGAACGACAAGAGACAGATGAGCCAAATTTTGCGGGAGCGCGTCATATTGGTGCCGACGTATTCGCCCATCGGCGTCATGGAAAGGTCCACGCCGAGCGTAAAGAGTCCCATGCCGAAAACCATCAGAAACGCGCCGAACAAAAAGGACAGGAAGACGGAATTCGGAAGCGGGCAGATCGTCAGCGCGAGCGCCAGCACGATGAGAGAGACGGGAAGCACGGATGAGAGAGACTCCCGCACTTTTTCCGCCAGAATGGTTTTTTGCCGCATACGCCGCCTCCTTTCCCGCATTTTGTTTCAAAAATGACGTGTTTTGATACAGATTCAGTATATCATGGCTCTCTCTTTTTGTCAATTCTTTCCCACAAAAAAGGAAGAACTTTCCTCGTGGGTTGACTTTTTCGACTTTTTTCGATATAATGGAAGCATTGTTTGATCGGAGAGGAGAACTTATGAAACCGCAAACCTATCGGCGCACGCTCGGCGCGTGCTTTCTCGGATACGTCGTGCAGGCGATCGTGATCAACTTCGCGCCGCTTCTTTTCGTGACGTTCCGCGCGGAGCTCGGCGTGGATTTCGAGCGGATTTCGTTTTTGATCACGCTGAATTTCGGCTGTCAGCTTTTCTTCGATTATTTTTCTCCGCAGATCGTGCGCGCGATCGGCTATCGCGCGACGGGCGTGCTGGCGCAGGTCTTTGCCGTGGCGGGGCTCCTCTCCCTTGCGATTTTGCCGAATACGATGGCGAATCCGTATCTCGGTTTGCTGATTGCCACGGCGCTTTACGCGATCGGCGGCGGGCTGGACGAGGTGGTCATCAGCCCGTTGGTCGAATCCTGCCCGATGACGCGCAAGGCGGGCATGATGAGCTTGCTTCATTCGTTTTATTGCTGGGGACAATTTTTGACCGTCCTGCTTTCCACGGTGTTTTTCATTGTGTTCGGCATCGAAAACTGGCCGATCCTCGCTCTTTTGTGGGCGATCGTGCCGCTCGTCGATCTCGTGCTGTTTTGGACGATGCCGATGCCGCCGATCCCCGAAGAAGAAATCCGCGGCATGACGCAGAGGGAACTGCTCGGTATCCGGAAATTCTGGCTTCTGGCGCTCGTGATGATCTGCGGCGGCGCGACGGAGCTTTGCATCAGCCAATGGGCGTCCGCGTTCGCGCAGACGGGGCTCGGCGTGGATAAAACGATGGGCGATTTGATGGGACCGTGCGCGTTCGCGCTTTTGATGGGAAGCGCGCGTGTGCTTTACGCGAAATGCAGTGACCGCCTGCGCCCGACGCGCGCGTTGCTTCTTGCCGGCGCCCTTTCGATCGTCAGCTATCTGACGGCGGCGCTTTCGCCGTCGCCGATCCTCGGGCTTGTCGGATGCGGTTTCGCGGGCTTTTCCGTCGGGATTCTCTGGCCGTGCGCGCTCAGCTTGGGTGCGGCGAGCATTCGCGGCGGCGTCACGCTGTTCGCGCTTCTCGCGTTCGGCGGCGACATCGGCTGCACATTCGGTCCGACGCTCGTCGGGCTCGTCGCCGACCGATTCGGCGGCAACTTGAAAACAGGCATCCTTTTCGGCGTTTTGTTCCCGATCTTGCTGATAATCGGCGTATCGCTGTTCCGCCGCATCGAAAAGAAAAACGGCGGCGAGAATCTTTGAAAAAGGGCTTGACTTTTCTCGCTTTTTGATATAAACTAAATGCAGTTAGCATATGCTAACCAATGCGCCCGACGGGGCGTTTCATCGAAAAAGGAGGCGGGAATCATGCCGGCATGGCTGGAAGCAAACGGTGCGACGATCGCGGTGGGACTGCTCCTCGCGGCAGTGGTCGCCGTGGTGATCCGGAAGATGATCTCGGATCGAAAAAAGGGCAAAACCTCGTGCGGTTCGGATTGCGGCGCGTGCGGCGCGGCGGGGCTTTGCCACGCGAAGAAAGATTCCGCCGACGGGAAAGGTGGGAAAAAATGACACTTGACAAGCTGAAAGTGGGATACGACGCGGTGATCCGCTCGGTCTCCGGCGATTCCGTCCCGCTTCGCAAGCATATTCTCGATATGGGGCTGACGCCCGGCGCGGAGGTGACGATGGTCAAAATCGCGCCGATGGGCGATCCGCTCGAACTGCGTGTGCGCGGATATGAGCTGACGCTTCGACGCGCCGACGCGGCAAAGATCGAGCTCGAAGACATCCACGACGCGCACGCATTTGTGCGGGAGACGCCCAAACGTGAGCCGATCGCGCACTCCCGCGTCGGTGAGGGCTCGCACTCTGAACGCTCTCCCGAAGGGAAGCAGGCGATCCCGGACGGCGAGCCGATCACGTTTGCGCTCGTCGGCAACCAGAATTGCGGCAAAACGACGCTCTTCAATCAGCTGACCGGTGCGAATCAGCACGTCGGCAATTTCCCGGGCGTGACGGTCGATCGCAAGGACGGCGTGATCCGCAAGCATCCGGAAGCGACGGTCACGGATTTGCCTGGAATTTATTCGCTTTCCCCCTACACCTGCGAGGAAATCGTGACGCGGGATTTCATTTTGCAAAATCATCCCGACGGCATCATCAATATCATCGACGCGACGAACATCGAGCGCAACCTCTATCTGACGATGCAGCTCATCGAGCTGAACGTGCCGATGGTGCTGGCGCTGAACATGATGGACGAAGTGCGCGAGAACGGCGGCACGATCCGATGCAACGAGCTCGAAGCGGAGCTGGGCATCCCCGTCGTCCCGATCTCCGCGTCGAAAAACGAAGGCATCGACGAGCTGATCGAGCACGCGATCCACATGGCGAAATATCGGGAGCGCCCCGGCAGAATGGACTTTTGCTCCGCCGAGGGCTCGGTCAACGGCGCGGTGCATCGCGGCATCCACGCGGTGATTCACTTGATCGAAGACCACGCGAAAACGCACGATATTCCCGCGCGCTTCGCGGCAACCAACCTGCTCGTCGGGGACGGGCAAATGGCAGACACGCTCGGACTGGATCAGAACGAGCGGGAACTGCTCGAACATATCGCAAAACAAATGGAGGAGGAGAGCGGGACGGATCGCATGGCGGCGCTCGCCGATACGCGGTTTTCGTTCCTCGAATCCCTCTGCAAAGATACGGTCGTTCGCCCGCAGGCGAGCAAGGAATATCGCCGCAGTCAGAAGATCGACAAAATTCTGACGGGAAAATGGACGGCGATCCCGATGTTCCTCGTCATCATGGGGCTGATCTTCTGGCTGACGTTCGGCGTGATCGGCGCGGCATTGCAAGGGTTGATGGAGCTCGGCATCGACAAGCTGACGCTTCTTTGCGACGACGCGCTGACCGCGATCGGCATCAACGCGACGCTGCATTCGCTGATCATCGACGGCATTTTCGCCGGCGTCGGCTCGATTTTGAGCTTTCTGCCGATCATTGTCGTTCTGTTCTTCTTCCTCTCGATCCTCGAAGACAGCGGCTATATGGCGCGTGTGGCGTTCGTGATGGACAAGCCGCTCCGTAAGATCGGTCTGTCGGGGCGGAGCTTCGTGCCGATGCTGATCGGCTTCGGATGCTCCGTGCCGGCGATCATGGCGACGCGGACGCTTCCGTCCGACCGCGACCGCAGAATGACGATCTTTCTGATACCCTATATGAGTTGCTCGGCGAAAATCGCGATCTACGCGATGTTCTGCACGTATTTCTTCGCGGAATATCGCGCGCTCGTGATGATCGGGCTCTATCTGCTCGGCATCGCGGTCGCTATCCTCGCGGCATTGATCTTCAAGAAGACCGCATTTCGCGGCGAGCCGGTGCCGTTCGTCATGGAACTGCCGAACTATCGCCTGCCGAGCCCGAAAAGCGTTCTGCATCTGATCGGCGACAAGGCGAAGGACTTCCTCAAAAAGGCGTTCACGGTCATTTTCCTCGCATCTGTCGTCGTTTGGTTTTTGCAGTCGTTCGACTGGCGGCTCAATTTCGTTTCCGACTCGGCGGACAGCTTGCTCGCTATGCTCGGCGGGCTGATCGCGCCGATCTTCGCGCCGCTCGGCTTCGGCGATTGGCGGCTTTCCACCTCGCTGATCACGGGCTTTATGGCAAAAGAAAGCGTCGTCAGCACGCTGACGGTGCTTCTCGGCAGCGAAAGCGCGGTCATCGGTTTGCTGACGCCCGCGGTGGCACTTGTTTTCCTCGTGTTTTGCCTGCTCTATACGCCGTGCGTCGCGGCGGTTGCCGCCGTGCGACGGGAGATGGGGCGCGGACGCGCGGCGATCTTCGTCGCGATGCAATGCGCGATCGCGTGGGTGGTCGCGTTGGCGGTGCGACTGATCACGTTATTATGATAAGATTCACGGCGGCTTGCTTCGGCAAGCCGCTGATTTTTTTCGAAAAAATTCGTTCGACAACGGATTGCGACATTTTTTGCGCCTCGGACGTGCTATCCTTGAAGCAAAGGAAACTTTGCCGGATGGCACGTTATTTTTTCAGAAAGGAAACAATCCGATGGAACAAACCATAGAAAGCTTGACGGAGGGGAAGTCCCTCACGATCTCCCTGCGCGGGGAGATCGATCACCACGGCGCGGTCGCCGTGCGCGGACAAATCGACGAACAGCTTTACGCGGAGCGGCCGCAAACGCTCGTTCTCGACCTCGGCAGCGTCGATTTTATGGACAGCGCGGGGCTCGGACTGATCATGGGGCGCTATCACAAAACGCAGGAGATCGGCACGGAGCTCGTTTTGCGCGATCCCTCGCGGCGGGTGGAAAAAATGATGAAAATGGCGGGACTCGACAAAATGATCCGCGTCGAATACTCGCAGAAAGGAGCGAATTCATGAAAAAGAAAGCGATCAACGAGGTGAAATGCACCTTTTTATCCAGATCGGAAAATGAAGCGCTGGCAAGGAGTATTCTCTCCGGCTTCCTGCTTCCGCTCGATCCGGACGTGGAGGAGCTGGCGGATTTGCGGTGCGCGGTTTCCGAGGCGGTGACGAACTGCATCGTGCACGCCTATCGCGGGACGGTCGGCGAAATTTCGCTCAGCGCGAAATCCTACGCCGACCGCACGGTGCGCATCAGCGTCACCGACCACGGATGCGGTATCCCCGATATCGAACAGGCGCGTCAGCCACTCTATACGACGCTTCCGGACGAAGACCGTTGCGGCATGGGCTTTTCGATCATGGAGAATTTCTCCGATAAAATGATCGTCTGCTCCGTGCCCGGACACGGCACGCGCGTGACACTCGTCCGCAAGCTCTCGACGCCGGACACCCCCGGAAAGGATACATAACGGAAAAGGGGAGGAACGCGCATGTCCGAGCAACGGGAAAAAGCGGAAAACGAGGATAATCTGTCGCTGATCCGCATGGCGCAGGGCGGCGACCGCGACGCAATGGAGCGGCTGATCTGCCAGAACATGGGGCTCGTCAAAACGATCGCGCGGCGCTTTTTGGGGCGCGGCGTGGAATACGAGGACCTGACGCAGATCGGCACGATCGGGATGCTGAAAGCGGCAAAGAGCTTTGACACGACGTTCGGCACGATGTTTTCGACCTACGCCGTGCCGCTGATCATCGGCGAGATCCGGCGCTTTCTGCGCGACGACGGCATGATCAAGGTCAGCCGCGATGTGCGGAAAAAGGGAAGCGTCATCATGAAAATAAAAGAGGAGTTCGTGCGGGAGCATCAGCGGGAGCCGAAGGTTTCGGAGCTTTCCGCTCTGTGTGGGATGTCCGCCGAGGAGATCGTCTACGCGCTTGACGCGGTCTGCCCGATCTACTCTTTGCAGGAGTCGGTCGGCGGGGACGAGGACGGCACGACGCTCGAAGCGCTGACACCGTCCGACGAAAATGAGATCGAACGACTGACGGCAAAAATGGCGCTTTCCGAAGCGATCGGAAAGCTCGACGAGCAGAGCCGGAAGATCATCTATCTGCGCTATTACCGCGATCTTTCCCAGCAACAGACGGCGGAGATCCTCGGCATCACGCAGGTGAAGGTTTCGCGCGAGGAAAAAAAGATATTCGCATTTTTGCGAAAGGAACTGTAAGAGGGGCGGCGCCCCTCTTTTTTCGTTTTGCGCGCGATTGACAAGTCCTTGCTTTTTTGATATACTGAGTGCGAAAAAGCAAGGGGGTGATGGCGATGCGGCTTCTGTTGGTCGATGGAATGAATCTGCTGTTTGCGATGTTTTACGGGATGCCGTCCCGCATCGTGAATCAAAGCGGAAAAGCCGTGCAGGGCGCGGTCGGCTTCGTCGGCGCGCTCCTCAAAATGATCCGCCTTGTCGCACCGACGCACGTCGCGGTGCTATTCGACGGCGAGCGGGAAAATCCGCGCATTTTCCTGGACGCGGACTATAAATCCAACCGTCCCGACTACGGGGCGATGCCGGAGGAGGAAACGCCGTTTTGCCAACTTCCGATGATCGACGCGGCGCTCGACGCACTCGGCATCGCGCACGCGGAAACCGAGGCCTGCGAAGCGGACGACTGGATCGCAGGCTACGCGCTGACGGCGGAGGGGGAGACCGTGATCGCCTCGCTCGACAGCGATTTTTTTCAGCTTGTCAGCCAAAATGTGCGCGTCCTGCGCTATCGCGGGAGCCATTCGGTTTTCTGGACGGAAGACACCGTGCGGCAGGCGTTCGGGATCGCGCCGAATCAATACGCGGACTTCAAATCGCTCGTCGGCGACAGCGCCGACGCCATTCGCGGCGTGGACGGGATCGGCAAAAAGACGGCGGCGACGCTGCTTGACCGGTTCGGCTCGATCGACGGGATTCTGACACACGCGGAGGAGATCACGTCCGCGCGGATCCGGCGCGCCGTCCTCGAAAACGAGGCACGGCTTCGGAAAAATCAATCGCTGATCCGGCTCGGCGCCGACACACCGCTTCCGTTTGCCGTGGAAGAAATGCAATATCGCGACGCGGGCAAAACCTCGACGGCGGTTTTGCGCGAGATCGGCGTTTTTCCGTGAGATGCCAACCGAAATGGGCGAAATTCGCCACTTTTTTGAGTTGACAAGATTTTTGATCGGGATTATAATAGAAAGATAGAAATACATATGAAAGAGAGGACTTTGCTATGAAAAAGAATATCGCACTTATGCTTGCGCTGACGATGGTGGTCGCACTTTTGGCGGGCTGCGGCACGGAACCTGCCGAGACGACACCCGCCGAGACGACACCGCTCGAAACGACTCCTGTCGAAACGACTCCTGCCGAAACGACGCCCGCGGCAACGACCGCGGCGGAAACCACGCCTGCCGAGACGACGACGGAAGCGACGACGCCCGCGGAAACGACCGCGGCAACGACATCCGCGCCGGATCCCATTGAAACCGCGACGCTCGTCGCGTGCTGGGAATTTGACGAGATCAAAAACGGCATGGTGACGGACCTCTCCGGCAACGGTCATTTTGCGCTCGTGTCCGGCACACCGAAAATCGAGGCGATCGACGGTGGCAACGCGATCTCGCTGAAAACGCTCGGCGATCATTTGCAGGTCGCTGACGCGGACGATCTCGATTTCACAAAAGAGGACGACTTCACATTGACCGCGCGCGTCAAATGGACGGGCAAATTCCCCGACAACTGGGCGTGCATCGTCAATCGCGGCTTGATGCTTTCCGCGAAGGCATATCGCTATTTCGGCTTCTGGATCGACTCCGCGAGCAGCATCCCGCAGTTCGGCGTCACGAACGCGAGCGAGAACGGATGCTTGAATGTCCCCGCGAAGCAGAAGCTGGACACGGAATGGCACACGTTCACGATGATCCAGAACGTGAAAGATCATCGCCTCTATTTTTACATCGACGGCGAGTTGCAGAGCGCAACGAACCTGATCAACGCAAACTCGAATCAGCCCATGTTCATCGGCTATAACGGCAACAGCGGCAACCAGGGACAGTTTGACGGACTGATCGACTATATCAAAATCTACAAAGGCGTAGTGGAAGAAGGAAAAGAACCCATGAAAGAAGTAAAAACCGTGGATGATATGGAGCGCGGCACGCTCATTTTTACGGACGAGCTGTTCCCGCACACCTATGAATTGCCGTATCGCGTTTATTATCCGACCGGCTACAACGCAAATGACAACAAAACCTATCCGATGCTGTTTTTTCTGCACGGTCACGGTGAGGTCGGAACCGACAACGAAAAGCAGATCCGCGTGTTGAACGCGCCGAATGAGCTCCTCGATCTTTTGATCGAAAACGATTCGTGCATCATCGTCGCGCCGCAATGCCAATGCTCCGGCTCGATGGATTTTGACTGGATTTCGTTTGGCACGGGAAAGAACCACGTGTGGAGCACCGCGTCTCGTGACGTGCTTCCCGAAAACCCGACGACCGCGATGCGCGCCGCGATGAAGCTGCTCGATCAGTTTCTTGACAGCGGCAAGGTCGATCTGTCCCGCGTTTACGCGGCGGGCATTTCGATGGGCGGCTTCGGCACGTGGGAGCTGATTTCGCGCCGTCCCGAGACGTTTGCGGCGGCAGTCCCTGTCTGTGGCGCCGGTTTCCCGACGCTCGCCGAATCTCTCAAAGACATCGCGATCTGGGCATTCCACGGCGAAGCGGACCCGACCGTTCCGGTGAAGGGAACGAGAGATATGGAAACCGCGCTCAAAGCGGTGGGCGGCAATATGAAAGCAACTTACTTCCCGGGCGTCGGACACGAAAGCTGGATCTCCGCCTATAAGACGGCAGGGCTTGTCGATTGGCTCCTCGCGCAGAAGAAATAAGAGAGGATATTCTCTGATGAATGCGCAATTTGCCGACGCGGTGAATCAAATCACGGTTGCGATCCCGCTGACGAATGTCGCGGGAAAAATCCGCATCAAAAAAAGAAACGGTGTGCAGGAATACGGCGTTCCCGTTGCAACGCGGCGTTTGTCCGAGGAGCCCGATCAAACAGCGTGGACGTGGATTTAGCGCATCTTTATCAATACGCGTGGCTGTTCTTTTTGAAAAACAATTTTCATGCCGAAGAAACCATGTTTCTTTACGGCAATTTATCGCCGCTCTATCCCGATGCTGTGGAATGCGATCCTGTGCGAAATCTGGCGGTTTCCTATGCCTATTGCCACGCTCCGGTAGTTGCGGAATGCTTTTCCCGTGCGGAGATTGAGGCATGCTACGGCACGCTGCAAAATGACTTTTCGGCACTCTTTGAGGAACTGAAAAAATTATGTATTTTTTAATTATAAAATAGGAGAATCCTATGTATCCGATTCTGAAAAAGCGCTATCTGAACGAAGCGCGCTCGACGATGGAAATGGTCATTTCCGCGCCGCTGGTCGCGCGAAAATGTCTGGCGGGGCAGTTTATCATTTTCCGCATTGACGAAATGGGCGAGCGCGTGCCGCTGACCGTGGCGGATTACGATCGCGCGGCAGGGACCGTGACGATCATGTTCCAGCCGGTCGGCGCGACGACGAAGCGCCTTGCCGCGATGAACGAGGGCGATGCGCTCCTCGATTTCGTCGGGCCGCTCGGAAAACCGAGCGAGGTTGCCGGCTTTTCCCGCGTCGCCGTCGTGGGCGGCGGCGTCGGATGCGCGATCGCGTATCCCGTTGCGAAAGCGATCCACGAAGCGGGCGCCGAGGTCGATATGATCGCCGGCTTCCGCTCGAAAGAAATTATCATGCTCGAAGACGAAATGCGCGCCGCCTGCACGAATCTTTACGTGACGACGGACGACGGCTCCTATGGCGAAAAGGGCTTTACCACCGACAAACTCCGTGCGCTCATCGAAAGCGGACGCGCCTACGACGAGGTGGTGGCGATCGGCCCCGCGCCGATGATGAAATTCGTCTGTGCCGCCACGAAGCCCTACGGCATTCGGACCGTGGTTTCGCTGAACCCGATCATGATCGACGGCACGGGTATGTGCGGTTGTTGTCGCGTGACCGTGGACGGCAAAACGAGATTTGCCTGCGTGGACGGCCCCGAATTTGACGGGCAACTCGTCGATTGGGACGAGCTGATCCGCCGCAATTCCTTTTATAAAGAAGAAGAAGCGGAGCATCTTTGCCGCTTGACGGGAGGTGTGCGTCATGGCTGATCTCAGTAAAAAGCATCCGATGCCCGAGCAGGAGCCCTCTGTGCGCGCCCGCAATTTTGAGGAAGTCGCGCTCGGCTATACGCCCGAGATCGCGATGGAAGAGGCAAAGCGTTGCCTGCACTGCAAAAACAGCCCCTGCCGCGAGGGTTGCCCCGTGAGCGTGCGGATTCCCGAATTCCTCGCCGCCGTCGCGGAGGGCGAGTTTGAAAAGGCATACGAGATCATTGTTTCGACGAACTTGCTACCCGCGGTCTGCGGACGCGTTTGCCCGCAGGAAACGCAATGCGAAAGCAAATGCGTGCGCGGCATCAAGGGCGAATCTGTCGGCATCGGCGCGCTCGAACGCTTCGTCGCGGACGAGCATCGCAGGCACGCCGCCGCACCGAAAAAAGCCGCCGCGTCGAACGGAAAGCGGATCGCCGTGATCGGCTCCGGCCCCGCGGGACTCACGTGCGCGGGCAGTCTTGCCGAAAAGGGATATGACGTCACGGTTTTCGAGGCGTTCCACAAAGCGGGCGGCGTGCTCGTTTACGGGATTCCCGAATTCCGTCTGCCGAAAGCGATCGTGCAGGAGGAGATCGACCACTTGGAATCGCTCGGTGTCAAGATCGTCACGAACGCCGTCATCGGACGCGCGATCTCGATCGACGAGCTCTTTGAAGACGGCTTTTCTGCGGTCTTCATCGGCAGCGGCGCGGGATTGCCGCAATTTCTCGGCATTCCCGGCGAAAATCTGCTCGGCGTCTATTCCGCCAACGAATATCTGACGCGCATCAATCTGATGGGCGCGTATCGCGCGGACGCGGAAACGCCGATCAAGCGCGTGAAAAATGTGGCGGTCGTCGGCGGCGGCAACGTCGCGATGGACGCCGCACGGTGCGCGATGCGCATGGGCGCGGAGCACGTTTACATCGTCTATCGGCGCGGTATGGAGGAGCTTCCGGCGCGCAGGGAAGAAGTGCATCACGCGGAGGCGGAGGGGATCGAATTCCGTCTGCTGTGCAATCCGACGCGCGTGCTCGGCGATGAAGCGGGACGTGTGACGGGCATCGAATGTATTCGGATGGAGCTCGGCGAGCCCGACGCTTCGGGACGCCGCCGCCCGATTCCCGTGGCGGGATCGGAGTTTGTTTTGGACGTGGACGCGGTGATCGCCGCGATCGGAACGGTGCCGAATCCGCTGATCAAATCGACGACGGAGGGGCTCGAAGCCACGCCGAAAGGGTGCATCCTTGCGGATGAAAACGGGCAGACCTCACGCCGCGGCGTGTTCGCCGGCGGCGACGCCGTCACCGGCTCTGCAACGGTCATTCTCGCTATGGAGGCGGGCAAAAAGGCCGCTGCCGCGATCGACGAATACGTCAAAGGCTTATAAAAAAGGAAACTCCCCGTGCGAACGGGGAGTTTTTTATAGAAGAAAAACCGATTTACAAAATATAGTCCGTGATGCAATCATACCAATGGACGTAAGTTCGTCCATTCACGGTGAGGCGCTCGTTTTCCGGCAGCATTTCGCTCCACATCTTGTGATAGCGGTCTATTGCCCAATCGTCGCGATTGAATCTGCGCCACAGTATGGTTCGTCCATTCCGGTCAAGGAACTGTTCGGCAAGAACGCCGCCGTTATAGGTTTCAACATCCATCACGCACACGGTATCATAGCTTTTTCCGCAAATCGTGACGGTATACCTTCCGACGATATCAAGAAGGAATTTCTTGTCGGCAGTGATAACAGATGAGCCGTCTCTTCGAATATCTCCTTTGACGGTCAGGTTTGTTTCATTTCCGCAGTTATCTTCGCCAAAACCCCAGTTCTTCATAAATTGATCACCGTCAAGGAAAGTGACGTATTTTCGCACATCTCCGTCAGTTTCTACCGCCGCTTGATATCTGCAATGCGTATCAGTTAACTGCGCGATAAACGTTCTTTCGATCGAGGCGCTGTTGTCGGAAAAATGTGTTTCTTTGGCGGTCAGCTCTACACCTTCAATTCCGTGAACTTTTGCTTTTCCGATCACTCTCATATCATAGACGCTATCGCATTTACGTGAAGGAATGTCATACATTCCCCAAGAAAGCTTTTCACCGAGCTTCGGTATCAAAAACCATCCCATCAGTTCTTCCCATTTCACAGAAAACGGCTTTTCGGCAGATTCTTTGATCGTGTATTCTGGCATAATCATGGGTAATTTTTTCATTTCATTTCCTCCTTTCGGTATCGGAGAATATGGATATTTATTTTTGAAACTGTTTTTTGCGGTATGCAGACGGCTTTTCACGGTTCCGAGCGGAATATGCAGCTTCTTTGCGATTTCCGCTTGTGAGAATTTCTTCCAAAAATAGAGATGAAGAATTTGCTTATCCTTATCTTCGAGAAGATCAAGGGTTTCTCTCACAACGCTGAACGTCGAAACGCCATATCGGCTGTTTATAAATACTCTTTCCGTCAATTCATCGATCGAGGTTTCAAGTTTCGTTGCTTTCGCGCGATAGTAATCGTTGCATTTGTTTCTTGCAATGCTGATCAGCCACGGTTTGAAAGATTCTTTGTTTTTCAATTGGGGAAATTTTTGAAATGCGGTCAGAAACACCTCCTGTATTACATCGTCCGCATCGGGTTTGGAACAAATACGATATTTTATATACTGTTCCAAAGACATTCTTTCCGATTCTAATAATTTCTCAAAATCATCCATATTTTCACCTCCTTGCATCGTCCTTTTTGAAACCGGTTTCATTAATATAGACGCGATTAGTTGGCGAAAGGTTCATTTAATACAGAAAATCAATCTCCATTTTTTACGAAAAAGAATGCGTTTCGATCTGCGAGAGGTCGCCGTTCCGGAAGAAGAACACTGTGTTTTGATTTCTTGAAAAAACGAAGGAAACGCGCGTCGCCCACGTGCCGGTCTGCTTCGTTTCCGACAGGAGCCGCAGGGCATCCTCTACGGAAAAGTCGTCGCCCGCGCTCGACAAAACGGAGATTGCTTTGTCATAGCGATCCTTGCCGTAAAACGGATTCGAGTCATCCGGAAGCTCCGTCAGCACGGGAAAATTGGACAGCACGGCAAAGCGCTCTCTGACGCTTCGGGCACCATAGCCCGGCTCTACGATGAGAAAATCGCCCGCGCCGTTCCCGATCAGCGAATGCATCGTCGCCGCGGGAAGATTGCAGACAACCTTCGTGCGCAGAATCTCTTGGATATCCGCAAAGGAATATTTGCCGCGCAGATAGCGGTCATTCATGAGGTCGATCCGCTCTCTCAGCGCGCCGCGCGGAACGGAGAACGGCTCGCCGTTCATATAAGGCACGTTTCCGAATTTGCCGTCGCGCGTGACGCCGTGAACGAGATACGTCCGTTTGCCGACCGTGATGCCGACACCGAAAACGGATTTGGTTTGCAGGATGGAAAACTGCCACACGAAGGGGTCAATATCGAGATTGAAGCCGTAAAGCAGATCATTTCCGTGATATGCGATGGCGAGACACATGATATTTCCTTTCAAAAAGCGGGTATTGCCGAAAGACAATACCCGCTTTTGTTTGTTTGATTTTTGCGATGGATCGGATTATTTGCCTTCTTTGATCGCCGCCTGTGCCGCCGCAAGTCTTGCGATCGGAACACGGTAAGGCGAGCAGGAGACGTAGTCGAGACCGATCTTGTGGCAGAATTCCACAGAAGTCGGGTCGCCGCCGTGCTCACCGCAGATACCGCAGGAGAGGTTGGGACGAGCTTCACGACCGAGTGTGACCGCCATCTTCATCAGCTTGCCGACGCCGACCTGGTCGAGCTTGGCAAACGGGTCGTTCTCATAAATCTTCGCGTCGTAGTAAGCGCCGAGGAACTTGCCGGCGTCGTCACGGGAGAAGCCGAACGTCATCTGCGTGAGGTCGTTGGTGCCGAAACAGAAGAATTCCGCTTCCTTCGCGATGTCGTCCGCCGTCAGAGCCGCGCGCGGGATTTCGATCATCGTGCCGACCTGATACGTCAGCGTGCTCTTTGCCGCCGCGATTTCTTCATCGGCAACCTTGACCACGACGTCTTTGACGTATTTCAGCTCTTTGACTTCGCCGACCAGCGGGATCATGATTTCCGGAACGACGTTCCAATCCGCGTGTGCTTTCTTCACGTTGATCGCCGCACGGATGACCGCTCTCGTCTGCATTGCCGCGATTT
>CALEJO010000060.1 GCA_937898155.1 uncultured Clostridia bacterium
TACGCCCCGGATTTGGCTTTGCCGCAGGAAAGGAACGGGCCAGCGCACTGGCCAACGCTGAGGCTGTCTTCGGCCCCCAGATACCGTCTTCTGTTGCTCCTACAAGATGCTGTATATGCTTGATGTGTGCCTTGTTGTCCGCCAGCTTGGGATACGTGCCGCCATCTATGGCGTTGTATATCGCCTGCAGCGTTTTAGGGCCAAGTATACCATCGGCGGTCACGCCGAGTGCTTTCTGAATTTCTGCCAGTCCAGTCATAACTTTACCATGCTGTGTTTGCGAGGGTGCCGAGAAGTACCTTCTGCACGTTGCCGCCCGAAAGCGAAATGTCGAGTTTGCAGATCGCGCGGTCGGTAAAGACGAGCAAACCATCCGGCGACTCGGCATATGCCAAGATCTCTTCGGCGCACGGGATCGAGAGAATGTCGTCCGCCGTCAGGCGCGTCAGGTCGGACGCCGAGCCGACGAGGAGCGCTTCGATCTGCTTCGGACGCGCATTGCCGCCCGCCGCGCCGTAAGGAAAATACACCGTGCGCCCATCTTCGAGCAACACGCGTGCCGTTTTGCCCGCCAGCGAAAAACGCTCGCGGAGCGGTTGATCGGAGGAAAGCGAAAACTTTGTCGCGTCCGCGCTTTCCGCCAGTTTCAAGCGCACGCGGATGGCGTTGGAGCGGCTCGACGCCAGATGCACCTTCGTGCCGTCAAACGAGAAGTATCCCGCGGTAATTTCCTGCCCACTGCTCGGTCCACCCACGTTCCAGAGGCGCGCGTAAGACGGATCGACCGCCAGATCGGTCGGCAGAATTTTGTCCTGCGATCCCTCCGCCGCAAAGACGATCTCAAAATAAGGGCTGAACAGGTTGGGCTTCGCCGCGACGGTTTTCGTCGAGCCGTCCACGGCGACGTCGGTGAAGCACGTCGGCACATAGGACGACGCCTCCGTCACGGTCAGCGCCTTGGAAACGCGCCATAGGCACTCCTCGTCCGTGACGAAGAATGTGCCGTCTGTATAATAGACCGTGCTTGCGGGTGCGGTGAAACGATTTTCCGCGAGCAGGTAGAATGTGCCGTCCTTACGGGCGTAAAGGTCGTTCCCCTTGCGGAACACCAGCACGCCATCCGCTTCCAACTCGCCGAGGATCGCGCCGGAATCGAACGCGACCTCCTGCCCGTCGGATTTGCGGATCGCCTTCGGGATCGCGGTCGGCGATGCGACGCTGACGAGTGCCGCCCCGTCCGCGCGGAGATTGCAGAGCGAGGCGATCTTGTCGGAGGAAAGCGCGCCCGAAAAGTCGGTCAGCCGCATTTCGCTGCACGGGACGTCATAGATGCCGAACGCCGCGTGCTTTTCGGCGATGCCCTTTCCGTTTTTGGAGATGGCGGCATAACTCATAGCGTAAGCCCCCTCCTCCGCGAAAACAGCGTGCTCGCGACGGTCTGCTCCGCGCCGCCGCCCGTGCGGTTGACGATGCGCTCGTCGTATTCGGTCGAAAGCCGCATATAGCGCGTCGCGTCGGCGGGATAGAGATCGGGGCAAAGCATCGCCGCCGCGCCGTAGCTGACCGCGTCCGCGTCATAGTCGTCGATGCCGAGGTCGGTGTCATCCGCGGTCGTTTCCGTGATCGCGGGAGGATACGCGAAATAAAAGAGCGTCCCCTCGCGCACATTCGGATCGAACAGATACAGCCGCCCGCCCACGATCTCGAATTGCTCGCGTCCGCGCACGCGATTGCCGCAAAGCAGACGCTTGACCGCGATGAAATCGGCGGGCAAAAGCGCGACCGCGCCCAATTCATCCGGCACGAACGCGAGCGCCGCGGATGCGACCCGCGCGCCCGTAAAGACTACCGTCTTGCGCAGAACGCTGTCGATCGCGCCGCAGATTTTCGACTCCGCCGCCACATAGAGCCCGCCCGAGAGCGCGGAATCCTCGGCGGAAAGATCGAGCAGCGCGTAGATTTTTTGTTTCAGAGTTCCGAGTTTCATTGGTAATTCACTCCTTTCTAAGCGGAATGCCGCGGAGAATTCCGCGGCATTCCGCATCCAAATCAGGTCACTGCGCCGTCGCCGTCGTCATCGTCATCGTCCTCGGGATTCGAGAAGATGATCGGTCTGGCATCGCCCACGCCGAACGCGAAATCGACGTAAGAGATGTAGTCCGCCATCAGCGGATTCTCACGGGGAGAAAGCACGACGGTCGGCTCGGTCACGTAGACAAGCTTGAGCGCTTCGGGAAGCAGCATGCTATCCGCGATCGCCCACTGTTTGCCGGAGAAGCCGACGCCGCCACCGCCGACGACCATATAGCGCATGCCGTAGGTGCTGCCGCCGATGCCCTCCTCGGGCGTGACAAGTGCGTTGTCGCCGCAGATGGATCTCGCCGTGCTTTCCAGCTCGGGAGAAACGAGAAGCAGATCGTAGTTTGCCATAAACGGCAGACCGTCCGAGGTCACAAAGTTGGCGCCGAGCGCCTGTGCCGTCGCGATTGCAGAAGCGGAAAGCTCTTCGGTGATGAGGTTTGAGAACGTGTCCGCATCGTCGCTCGTATCGACGGGATGAGACGCGGAAGCCCACGCCTCGCCGTCGGTGCCGGTCGCGGTGAACGCGTCGCCGAAAATGCCGTAGAACTCGCTCAAAACGGTCATGAATGCGGAGTCTGCCAGACGGACGCCGGTGCGGTCTGCCTCGCCGACCACGTCGATCTTCGCTCTCTTATAAGAGACGGGGATCGCGAGGGCGTGCTCTTTCGGGCAGACGGTCGTGACGAACGCCTTGCTGGCGTCGGCGTAGCTCAGCGAGTCGGTGTATTCAGGCAGTTCGCCGTAGCCGCCGAGTCCGGGCAGAGAGTAGGTCAGTTCGTCCTGCTTGACGATGCCCGCGACGTGTTTGATCTTGTTCATGCGGGACGCATAGCGGTCGTCGAAACGTTTTTTGACGAGCGGATACATATCGCTCGACCAGGTGTAAATGTCTTGATTCATAGAGAGTAATCCTTTCTGAATGAAATAGTTTTATTTTTTTCCGCCGCGCGTCGCGGCGGTGGGAATGGTGTCGATCAGCGCGCGATATTCGCGATAGCTCATGCCTGCGCTTTGGGCGATCAGGCGTTGCCGCTCGCTGAGGATCACCTCGGATGCGACGCCGCCGTCGGAGGGCGGCGTCATTTTTTCGCGGACGGAGAGCAGCGCCTCTTTCTTCGGGGCAAAGCCGCCCGCCGTCAGCATTTTTTCAAAGTCGCGGCAAAGAGAAGCAAAGCTCTCTTTTCTGCCCGCGGCAAAATAGGCGAACATCGGATGCGCGGCGAGCGTTGCCGCTTTCACGGGATCATAGTCCGTCTCCGCATCGGAGGGCGCCGCCTCGCTTCCCTTCCCTTCCTGCGCGGTGGGCTCCGAAACGTCCGCCTCCGCAGTCGGTTCGGACTCGTTTTCCGGAGCGTCCGCCAAAGCCGTTTCGGCTTCCGCGAGTGCTTCTTCCGTCGATTCTTTCTCTGCCGGTGCTTCCGCGGAGGGTGTTTCTTTCGTCACTTCCTCCGCCGGCGCATCCGTCATTACGGGCGACGGATTCTGTTCGTTCTCATTCACCGTCCGTCACCTCATTCTGTGCAAACCGACGGTCGAGCGCTTCGAGGAGCGCCGCGCGTTCGGGGATTCCGAGCGCACCGATATACGCGCGGACGATCGGATAATTCGTCTCGTCGATCTCTTTTTCCGCCAGCTCCGAAAGCGCGGAGAGCGTGAACGAGCGCGAATGATCGACGCCGGCACCGATGCTGACGATGACGTCGAGACGCGGCAGATAGCCGTCCGTGCCGTAGCCGAAGACATCGGCGTCGCCCGTCACCGCGCGCACCTTGTCTTCGTCGAAAAATTCGAGCGCCATGCAGTCGATCAGCCGATACAGCCGCTCAAAGCCCGCTTTTTTGCCCATATTTTTCGCCAGCACGCGCTTGTTGGCGTAATCGCCGAGGAGCGCGAGCCCCGTCGCGGTCGTCACGTGCGTCGTGCTGTCGCCTTGCAAAAAGTCGTAGTTGCCGAGCGCCTCTTTCATCATCGCGCGGTATTTTTCCGCGATCTCGTAATGCGAAACGCTGTCGCTCGCGAGCCCGCCGAGACGCGCGACCTTGTCCATCATGCCCGGGCGCAGCTTCCAGACGGCGCCGGGACGGTTTTCGGGCACGCAATCGGGCGCAAACGCGTTCTCCTCGTAAACGAGGATGTCGTTGGCGAAAAACGCCGTATTGAGTTGTGCGAACGCGAGTTGACGGTCTGCCGCGTCGATGAGCGGCACGATCGCTTCCAGCTCGCTTTTGCCCCAAAGGGAGTAGTCGTTCGGGATGCGCCCGTAAACGACGAAGGGATATTGACGACACGATGTTTTCGACCAGAACTTCGGCACATAGCGCACCTCCGTCCCGTTGATCAAAATCGAAAGGGCGATGTCACCTGCCTGCCATGAGACCGTTTCGCCGTCCTCCATGATCGCTCGT
>CALEJO010000061.1 GCA_937898155.1 uncultured Clostridia bacterium
CGACGGCCGCTGGGCAAACCGTCTGCACATCTGCGCGCCCGGCAGCGCCTACATTTCGGGGACGTTCGATGCGCACGACCGAGAAAAAGCCGAGCGAGACCGTCAGCACCTTGTCGCCGAACGAATCCGTGCCGATCCTGCCGTTGAAGAAATTGCCGATCGTCTCCGGCAAGTCCTCCGGCGTCAGAGGATGGCAACACGGGCAGTTGCACGTTTCCATGATCTTCGTATTGAGCACGATCGGATCGACGACCTCGAAGACTGCCGTGGGCAGCGTCGTTGTCGGGGCTTCCGCGCCGGAGCAACCGCAGAATCTCTCTGCGCCGGCTTCGCTCTTGAACACATTGACATTTCCTTCGCTGCCGTAAAGAATCACTTTCTTCTCCACGACGGCGATGCCTTCCACTTCCTGCGGTCTGCCGATGAACGCGCAGACTTCGCAAACGATTTTCACATACATGGTGATATCCACCTGATAGAACCCGCGGTTGAACGGGACGTGATCGACGTGGATGTTGGCGCAAATCACCTTTGCGCTTTTGGTGCGGACGCTGCCCGCGCGTTCGAGCAAGTCTCTGCACGGATCCGTAAGATACACGACCACGTCCTCATAGCAGTCCTTATCGCGGCAGCTGTCAAGGATGCGATTCGTGTCTATATATACCGAGTCGCGGCCCGCTCCGCCGCAGATCGGCGCCGAACTTCTGAGATCTGGCATAAAGTTTTCCTCCAAATGAATCGAGATGTTTTTCGGAGAAAGGCGATTCCCTTTCCCCTCGGTATAGGATATGCCATCCCGTCCGTTTGGTGAAACAAAAAGGGAGAAGCGTTTCCGCTTCTCCCGATTTTCATTGATTTGCGTGCATCAATACCAGAATTCTCCGTTGAGTTTCGTCTTATCCAAAAAGCCGACGTAGGTGTTGCCCGTCGCGAGCTTCAATTCCTGTCCGTTCGGATCGAGGATCGTGAGCGTATTGCCGTCAGAGCTCCAGGTGACATTGATCACCTTTCCGCCGTAGAAGTAATAGCCGTCGCCCGTGCCCTCGGTCGCAACGAGCGTCATATGCTCATCGTTCTCGATGCCGGTCTCCGCCGTCGTGACGGTGGTGAAGAGCGCCAGCACGTTCGTGAACGAAAGCTGTTTGCCGGTATTGGCATCCACGTGCGTGAAGCCGTCCTGCGTGCGCAGATACTGATCTTTCGTCGCGTCATACTCGAAGCCGACCGTCTTGGTCGAGTCGAACTGCAACATCACGCGCTTCGCGGTCGAAGCGCCCGCCATGGATTTCGTCGTGCCGTAGGTGACGAATTTGAAGCTCTTCTTGGGAGCGCCCGTGATGGTGCCGCCGGCTTTGACAAACTTGGAATAGCTGGAAGCGAGCAGTTTCGTAAAGGCTTCGGGCTTGAAAAGGACCTCGACCTTGCCGAGATCGCCCCGGGAATCGTTCGCCACTCTCGTGCCGAACAGCTCGCCGGTCTCCGCCTGATTGAACATTCCTTCGCCGTGGCAGGTATCCACAAAGCCTTA
>CALEJO010000062.1 GCA_937898155.1 uncultured Clostridia bacterium
CTCGCGGGCTTTCTTTTTGCAACCTTTTTCTTTGCCCGTCAAAGAAAAAGTTGATCTCTTACATCAAAATCGAAATCAGCACGCCGAGGGCGATCAGCCCGAGTGAGCCGAGTAAAACCACCCAAAGCTTGTCGCCGTCGCCGTATTGCGCGCGCGCACGGGGGTGCTTGTCCTCGGCAATATAGACGCGCGGCTCATCGCCCGCGTCGTCCGAAACGACCGTGACGACCTTCAAAAGCGACGAGGTCGGCTTGCGAAGCTGGGCGAGCGCGCTTTCGTTGCCCGCCTGCCCGAGCTCCGTCGGCGTTTTTGCCGTGGCTTCGTCAAACGCTTCTGCGTCGAGGATCGCGCGGACAAATCCGCCGATCACGCGGCGCTTGAAATAAACGAGAAAGAACGCGAGAATCAGCCCGAGAATCACCGCCCATAGCACAAACAGCGTTGTGTTGGACGCATTCTCGATGCGCTCGCCGAAAATGTTTGTGAAATAATTCGACATGGCTTTCTCCTTCGGTGTTGCATCAAATCGAATCAATAAATGATTCGCCGCAGAGCAAAACGAGTAATTTTTCCAAATCCTTGTTGTCGGAATATCCGATGCTGACGGTGTGATTCTTCCCTTTTTCCGAGATTTTCACCGTGCGGCCGAGTTGCTTTTGCGCGCGCAGTTCGAGCGCACGCGTGTGATCGACGTCACGCACGATGACCGGCGCTTTCGACGTTTCCGGTGCGGAAAGCACATGGACGAGCTTCTCGGTTTCGCGGACGGAGAGCCCGCGCATGACGACCTGCTTGGCGGCGAGGATAATTTTGTCGGCGGTTGGAAGACCGAGAATCACTTTGGCGTGACCGACGGAAAGCTCGCCGCGCGCGACGAGGTCACGCACCTCGTCCGGAAGCGCAAGCAGGCGCAGAGAGTTCGTCACGGCGGCGCGGCTTCTGCCGATGCGTTTCGCCGCGTCCTCTTGCGTCAGCCCGTATTCTTCGATCAGCGAAGCGAATCCGCGCGCTTCTTCGATCGGGTCGAGGTCACTGCGCTGAATGTTTTCGATCAGCGCAAGCTCCGCGGCTTTTCGGTCGTCCGCCGTAATGACGATGACCGGCACCTCGGAAAGTCCCGCCATGCGGGCGGCGCGCCAACGGCGTTCACCGGTGACGATCTGATACATCCCGTCATGCTCGCGGACGGTGATCGGTTGCAAAATGCCATATTGCGAGACGGAATCGGCAAGCGCCGCAAGCTCCGTTTCATCAAACCGCTTGCGCGGCTGGTCGGAATTGGGCTCCACTTCGGAAAGACGCACCATCGTCACGCCGGCTTCGGCTTCTTCTGCGCTGTTGTCGATCAGGATCGCGTCAAGCCCGCGACCGAGGCCTTGTTTTTTCGGTTTCATATCGGTTCCTTTCAGATGCGTTGCATCAGTTCGGCGGCAATGGCGTCATAATCGTCCTTGCCTTTATTGTATTTGTCGTAATATTGAATGGGCGCGCCATAGCTCGGCGCCTCGCTGAGACGCACACTGCGCGAAACGGACGTCGAAAAAAGCTTGTCCGCATAATGCTTTTTCAGCTCTTCCAAAACTTGGATGGAGAGGTTCAGGCGCCCATTGAACATTGTGATGAGGATGCCGACGAGCGTCAGCGACGGCTGATAGAGCTTTTTGACCTGCCGCGTGGTGGAAAGGATCTGCGAAAGCCCTTCGAGCGCGAAATATTCGCATTGCATGGGGATCACGACGCCGTCGGCGGCGGTCAGCGCGTTGATCGTCAGCATGCCGAGTGACGGCGGACAGTCGATCAGAATGTAATCATAGTCCTCTTTGATCTCTGCGAGCGCGTCGCGGAGGCGGTTTTGCCGCTCATCCATGTCGGCAAGTTCCAGCTCGGCGGCGGCGAGGTCGATGCCGGCGGGCAAAAGCGAGAGATTTTTATAATCGGTCTTGACGATGGCATCAGCGGCGTGACATCTGCCGATCAGCACGTCATAGACCATGGCGCCGCGGCGGGCTTTGGTGACGCCGACACCGCTGGACGCATTTCCTTGCGGGTCAAAGTCCACGAGGAGCGTCTTTTTGCCGGCGATCCCGAGCGCCGAGGCGATATTGATGGCGGACGTGGTCTTGCCGACGCCGCCTTTTTGATTGGCAAACGCGATGGTTTTAGCCAAAATCGCACCTTCTTTCTGCATATTGGAGAAAAAATCCACGTTTTTTGCGTGAAATGCGGCCTTTTCTTCATTATATCAGAGAAAACGGCGCTCGTCAAGAGTGAACGTTCCACGTGGAACAAAAAAGCCAAAGGAGCGCACGGGGCGCTCCTTTGGCGAGGGAGAAAACACAGGCATCTGACGCCCTCTATGTTCGAGACGGACGGGCTTCGTCCGTCGGAACGGCGACGTTCCACGTGGAACAACGCGGGACGGTGATGCGAATCGTCGTGCCGCGCGAGCGATTTTCGCGCTTGCACGTGACGGGCACGCCGCTTTGATTCATCATGGCGACGGCTTTGTCGATCGTGTTGTAGAAAAGCCGCGGGTCCTTGATGGCGGATTTGACGTGCCGATGCGCGCAAAGCGAGGCGATCTTCGCGTCAACGTCCACGGCATCGCGCTCGGCGGCGAGCGCCCGATAGCAATCGGCTCTCGTTTGGGCGGAGACGCGAAGCAGATGGATCGCGCTTTCTTCCGAAGCACCGACCGCGAGCAAAAAGCGCTGTTCTGCCGGAGAAAACGCGGTAAACGGGGGCGGAAGCGGCGTTTCGGTGCGCATTTCGCCCAAAATGACGCACGGCACGCGCGAGATTCCGACAGCGCGGCAAGCGGCGAGCCGCTTTTCGCCGTAGATCAAGCGGAATTTGTTTCCGCTTTGCCCGACGGCACACACCGTGAGCGGCGGCCAGACGCCTGTCCGAAGCAACTGTCTGCCGAGTCCAAGAAGCTCGTCCGCGTCGATGGCTTCGAGCGCCCCGATCGAGGAAATATCCGCGACCTCGATCAAATGCACCACGGTTTTCTGCGAGCCCGTCATGAGCGCCGTGATCCGCGCGCACAAAACCTTTCCGATCGTCGTATCCATGAAATCACCTCCGACCTTATCGTAGCAGAACGCACGAAAAAAAGCACGAGAATTTTGTCTGCGAAAAACAAAACTTCGTGCTGTTTTTTGTTCCACGTGGAACTTTTCGGTCGAAATCGCGGTTATAATGGCGATTTTTGAATGGCGGCATTGCGCCGCGGATAGAGCTTCGGCGTCGGCGTGGTCTTGCGGAAGAGAAGCAGATACCGCTCGTTTTCGGTCTTTGCGCCGTCCTCGTCGCGTTCGAGCAGGACGCGCTTGTTTTCGGACAGGAGCGAGAGCGAAAGCACCTTCGCGGCATTTTTTGCGGCATCCCGTTCGGCAAGGGCGTTTTTTCCTTTCATGGCGAGGAAGAGCCCGCCTTTTTTGGCGAACGGCGCGCACCATTCCGCCAAAACGCGAAGCTCCGCGACGGCTCTTGCGCACACAACGTCGTATTGCTCCCGATAGGCGGACATCTGTCCGAGTTCCTCGGCGCGACCGGTCAACGTGGTCACGTTGGAAAGGGAAAGCGCCGCCGCCGTTTCCGCGATCGCGGCGGTCTTTTTGGCGGTCGCGTCGAGTGCGGTGATCGAAAGATCGGGACGCGCGATCGCCAGCGGCAAGGTGGGCATTCCGCCACCGCTCCCGACGTCGAGCACCTTGGCGCCCTCGGGGAAGAATTCGGTGGCGAACAGGCAATCGGCGATGTGTCGCGTCAGAAACGACGCTTCATCGCGGATCGCCGTCAGATTCATTTTTCGATTCTGCTCGAGCAAAAACGACGTCAGCGCGTAAAAGCGCTCGCCGAATTCGGCGGTCGCGAACGCCGACAATCCGTTTTCGGCGAACGCCTGTTCGGATTTTGCAAGGAATTCAACTTTCGTCATCGGCGTCGTCCTTTCTGCGTCGTTTGAGGTCAAGATAGATCAGAAGCACGGAAATATCCGCCGGGCTGACGCCGCTGATCCGCGACGCCGCGCCGATCGAGGCGGGACGGTGCGCGTCGAGCTTTTGCGCCGCCTCCGTGGAGATTCCGGCGATCTTTTTATAGTCAATGTCAGGCGGGAGTAGCTTTTTTTCGAGTTTTTCAAAGCGCTCCGCGTCGGCGAGTTCCTTTTGGATATAGCCTTCGTATTTGATTTCCGTCTGCACGGTGAAGACGACGGCAGCGGGAAGCGCGGGACGCGCCGGATCGACGGGCGCGAGCAGGTCATAGGTGATGTTCGGGCGGCGAAGAAGATCCGAAATCCGAACACCTGTTCGGATCGGCGGCTCGTCCACACTCGCGAGAAGCGCGTTTACCTCGCCGGTCGGCGAAAGGATCGTTTTTTGCAGGCGCTCGATCTCCGCCCGGATGGCGGCGGCTTTCTTCTCGTAGCGCGCATACGCCTCGTCGGAGAGAAGTCCCGCGTCGTGTCCGATCTTGGAAAGGCGCGCGTCGGCGTTGTCCTGACGCAGAAGCAGACGATATTCGGAGCGCGAGGTCATCATGCGATAGGGCTCGTTTGTGCCCTTGGTGACGAGATCGTCGATCAGCGTGCCGATATAGGAACTGTCGCGCGTGAGCGTGACGGGGGATTGTCCTTTGACAAAGCGCGCGGCGTTCATGCCGGCGATGAGTCCTTGCGCGGCGGCCTCCTCATAACCGGAGGTGCCGTTGAACTGACCGGCGCCGTAAAGCCCGCAGATCGTTTTGAATCCGAGCGACGCGTCGAGCTGGGTGGAGTCGATGCAGTCGTATTCGATCGCGTAAGCGGAGCGCATCGTGACGGCGTGCTCGAAGCCGACCATCGAATGGAGCATTTCGAGCTGCACGTCGGCGGGCATCGACGAGCTGAATCCTTGCAGATACATCTCATTTGTGCCGAGCCCTGTCGGCTCGACGAAGAGCTGGTGGCGCGTTTTGTCGGGGAAGCGGACGACTTTATCCTCGATGCTCGGGCAATAGCGCGGTCCGATGCCGTGGATCTCGCCCGAATAAAGCGGCGAGCGGCCGATATTGCGCCGGATGATCTCGTGCGTTTTTTCGTTGGTATAGGCGATATAGCAGGGAAGTTTCGGGCGCGCTTCGAGGTCTTCCGCACGCGTGTCGGCGGAATAGGGCGTCGGATGTGCTTCGCCGTCCTGTCGTTCGAGCCGATCATAGTCGATCGTGCGGCTGTCGATGCGCGGCGGCGTGCCCGTTTTGAAGCGGAGCATCCGGACGCCGAGCGCTTCGAGCGACGCGGTCAGCGATTTTGCCGCGTGCAGTCCGTCGGGGCCGGACGAATAGCGCACCTCGCCGATGATGACGCGCGAATCGAGATAGGTGCCGGTGCAAACGACGACGGCTTTGACGCGCCAGATGCCGCCGAGATCGGTGACGACCTCGGTGACGGCGCCGTCCCGTGCGCGGATGTCGGTGATCTCCGCCTGCACGAGCGAAAGCCCGTCGGTATGCTCGATCGTTTTTTTCATCAGATCGCGGTAGAGCCAGCGATCCGCTTGAATCCGTTTGGAATGGACGGCGGGACCTTTGCTCGCGTTGAGCATCCGATCCTGCAACATGACCTTGTCTGCCGCGCGTCCCATTTCGCCGCCGAGCGCGTCGATCTCGTAAACGAGTTGACCTTTGCCCGTGCCGCCGATGGACGGATTGCAGGGCATATTGGCGACGGCGTCGTTGGAGATGGTGAACAGCACCGTCCGACAGCCCATGCGCGCGGCGGCAAGCGCCGCCTCACAGCCCGCGTGTCCCGCGCCGATGACGGCGACGTCCGCGGAATCCACAAAAAATTCCATAGAAAACTTCTTTCTTATTTATGATAATTGCCGCCCGATAAAATATTTTCGGCGCGGTAGACCTGTTCCAGCAAGAGAAAGCGCATCATGCGATGCGTGAACGTCATGCGCGAGACGGAAAGCCGGAAATCCGCCGCGGCTTTGACGCGCGCGTCCATGCCGAACGCGCCGCCGATGATAAAGGTGATCTCGGAATAGCCCGAGACCGTGACGCTTGCGATCTTTTCGGCGAATTGCTCGGAGGAAAGCTCGGTGCCCTCGACGCAAAGCGCGATCCGATAGCTTCGTTCGGGAAGCGCGGCGAGAATACGATCACCCTCGCGCCGCAAAACCTCCGCGATCTGCGCGGAATTCGGTTTTTCGGGCGGTTTTTCTTCTTTCAGCTCGATATTGCGGACGCGGCACGTGCCGCAAAGGCGCTTTTCATATTCCGCGACGGCTTCGGCAAGGTAAGAATCCTTGATATTGCCGACGTAAACGACGTTGATTTGCAGCATACGCGCTCCTTTTTCAGAGTTTGACGGGGCAGTCGGGCAGGGCGACGTCGAGGGAGACGCCGGAAACATCTGCGAGCGCCGCTTCGACGGCGGCTTTGGCGACCGCCGGATGGTTATTTTCTTTGGAGAGATGCGCGAGCAGAAACCGCTTGGTCCCCCCGTCCGCGAGCGCGCGGGCGAGCTTGCCGGCGGCGTCGTTCGAGAGGTGCCCACGGTCGGACAGGATGCGGCGTTTGAGCGCGTAGGGATAGGGACCGGTGAGGAGCATTTCCTCGTCGTGATTGGCTTCGACGATCGCGGCCTCCGCGCCGGTGAGCGCGTCCAGCACCGAATCCTCGACGTGACCGAGGTCTGTGACGACGCCGATCTTTTCCGTCGTGCCGCCCGCCGCGTATTCGACGGTATAGCCGACGGAGGCGGCGCTGTCGTGGCAGGTGAGGAACGAGCGGACGGTCGTATCGCCATAGCGAACGGCATAGACGAGCGGGTGCAGATAAAGATCGCCGAGCAGGGAACAGCACGGATCGTGAATGAGCGCGCGTGCCGACGGTTCGGTCATATGGACGGGAATGTGGTGATTTTTCGAGATCACTTCCAGCCCGCGCACGTGATCGACGTGCTCGTGCGTGACGAAGATCGCGCCAATCTCCGCAAGCGACGCGCCGACGGTGGAAAGCCCCGTTTCGACGGCACGGGCGCTGACACCCGCGTCGATGAGCAGGGAAATATCGGGCGTTTTGACGTAGACGCAGTTGCCGGACGAGCCGGAAAAGAGCGTCCAGACGAGAAGATCACGCATGGAAGATCGCCGTCGCGCCGAGCGGACGCACGGAAAGCTCCGTGACGGCACCTTTGCCGAACGCGGCTTCCATCGCGTCGCGGAACGCGCTCATGCGCGCGTGCGGGACGAACGCCTGCATCGTGCCGGCAAAGCCGCCGCCGTGGACGCGCCACGCGCCGTCGTCGCCGAGCAGTCCCTCCGCGATCGCGCAGGCAAGGGAAATGCCTTGCTCGGCGGGCGCTTTCGGGGCATAATAGTTTTGTAAGAGCGCCGCGGACGAGCGTCCGGACGCCTTGATGATCGAGAGAAACGCACCGAGGTCGCCGCGATCCAGCGCTTCGAGCATTGCGTCAACGCGCTCGTTTTCGCGCAGGAAGTGGATCGCGCGCAGGATCGCGCGGTCGCCGACCTCGCGGCGCAGAGTGGGGATTTCGGATAAGAGGTCCGCCTCCGTGAGTCCGCGCAGAACGGGCTTGCCGAAGTGCGCGGCGACCGCTTTCATTTCGGCGGGAACGGCGGCGTAATCGTCAGTCAGATTGGCGTGCGAGCCGCCCGTATTGACGATGCAAAGGGAATAGCCGTGCGCGGCAAGATCAAATTCGATGCGGCGCGCGACGGGCGCGCTCGGATCGGCAAAGTCGATCGTCACAAATCCGCCCGCGGCGCAGGCGACCTGGTCCATCAGCCCGCAGGGCTTGCCGAAATGCGCGTTTTCCGCGTATTGCGAAATTTGAGAAATCTCGATATAGTCGATCTTTCCGCCGTTATAGAGGTGATTCAGAATCGTGCCGATCATATCCTCGAACGCAGCGGAGGAGGAAAGTCCCGAGCCGCCGAGAATATCCGACGTCGTATAGGCGACGAAGCCGCCGATTTTGCGTCCGCGGCGCAAAAAGTCGTCGCAAACGCCGCGGATCAGCGCCGAAGAACGGCCGTTTTCGTCCGGCTTGACGGCGAGATCGGAAACGGAAACGACGTCCTCGGGGAAGCCCGCGCTCTTGACGCGGATCACGGGCTCGTCACACGGCGCGACGATGGCGATGATGTCAAGGTCGATCGACGCAGCGAGGACTTTGCCGTAGTTATGGTCGGTATGGTTGCCGCAGATTTCACTGCGCCCCGCCACGGAAAAGACGGAAAGCGTCTCTTTTTCGCCATAAAGCGCCGTGAAGCTGTCGAACGCGGCGGCATAGCGCGCGCGGACGGCGTCTCTGTCGCGCCCCGCGTAAAGGCGCGCGAACGTGGCTTCGGTTTCCTTGAAAAAAGTGTCTTGACGGAACATGGTCGGGTTTCCTCCGAAAGATGATTAAGATTTTTTGCCCGCCGGTTTTTTCGCGGGGGCGGTGGATTTTTTCGAGGGCTTTGCGGGTGCGGCGATCGGCTTTTTGCCCGGCTTGCGTGCGCGGGGATCGGTCGGCTTGCCGCTTTTCCGGCGCGGGGACGCATCTCGCGGCGCGTCTTTTTTGTCGGGGCGGATGAGACAATGCTCGTCATAGCCGACGAGGTCCATTCGATGGGCGCGGCGGAGCGCCGCCAGCACGATCGGTCGGTTTTCGGGGCGGAAATATTGTAGCAGAGCGCGCTGTTCTGCCTTTTCCGCGCGGGTTTTCGGCACGAAGATCGGCTGTTCGGTATAGGGGTTCAGCCCCGTATAGAACATACACGTGGAGATCGTGCCGGGTGTCGGATAGAAATCCTGCACCTGCTCGGGGTGCAGCCCCTCTTTTTTGAGGAACAGCGCCAGCTCGATCGCGTCCTCCGGCGTGCTGCCGGGGTGCGACGACATCAGATACGGCACGAGAAACTGCTTTTTGTTCATGCTTTTCGTCAGCTCATAGAAGCGGCGGCGGAACGTCTCATAGGCGGTGATGCGCGGCTTGCCCATCGCGTCGAGGACGCTCGCAGCACAATGCTCGGGCGCGACTTTCAGTTGCCCGCTGACGTGATACCGCACGAGCTCCTTGAAAAATTCTTCGTTCTTGTCGAGGATCAGATAGTCAAAGCGGATACCGGAGCGAATGAACACCTTTTTCACGCCCGGGATTGCGCGGAGCCGACGGAGCAGATGCAGATATTCGGAATGATCGACGACGAGGTTTTTGCACGGCTCGGGCGCGAGGCATTTTTTGCCCTTGCACATCCCGCGCTTTTCCTGTCCTTTGCAGGACGGCTGACGGAAGTTCGCGGTCGGGCCGCCGACGTCGTGGAGATAGCCCTTGAAGTCGGGCATTTTGGTGAGAGCTTCCGCCTCGCGCACGACGGAATCTTCGCTCCGCGTGGTGATGTGGCGTCCCTGATGATAGGCGATCGAGCAGAAATTGCACGCACCGAAGCACCCGCGGACGTGCGTGATCGAGAATTTGACCTCCTCGATCGCGGGCACGCCGCCCTCCGCCTCGTAGGACGGATGGTAATTGCGCTCGTAGGGCAGTTCATAAACGCGGTCGAGCTCGTCGGTTTCGAGCGGCGGCGACGGCGGGTTTTGCACGACGATCTGATCGCCGTGGCGCTGAATGACGGTGCGGCCGCGCACCGCGTCGTGCTCGTCCTGCTGAATCCGGCAGGAGCGGGCGTAAGCGAGATAGCCGTCGGGCGTTTTGGCTTTGACCTCTTCAAAGGACGGGCATTCGACGGCGCCCTTGATATACGTATATTCATCGTTGGGGACGGCGTATGCCGTGCCGAGGATGTCATGGAGCAGGGAAATGGGCTCACCGTCGTCGATCCGATGCGCGATCTCGCAGATTTGATGCTCACCCATGCCGAACATGAGCAGATCGGCACCCGAGTCGATCAGCACGGACGGGCGCACGGCGTCGTCCCAATAATCGTAATGGGCGAAACGGCGCAGGGACGCTTCGAGCCCGCCGATGCAGAGCGGGATATCGCCGAACAGACGGCGAATGGCGCGGCAATAGACGGTGACGGCGCGATCGGGACGTTTGCCCGCCTTGCCACCCGCGGTATAATAGTCGTCGCTCCGGCGTCGCTTCGCGGCGGTGTAGTGCGCCACCATGGAGTCGATATTGCCGCCGTTGACGAAAAACGCGAGCCGCGGCGTGCCGAATCGACTATAATCCGCGTCGGTTTGCGGTTGCGGCAGGATGCAAACGCGGAAGCCCTCGGCTTCCAGCACGCGCGAAACGATCGCCGTGCCGAAGCTTGGGTGATCGACGTAAGCGTCACCTGTGACGACGACGATATCCGGCGCGTCCCAGCCGCGCGCGAGCATTTCTTCTTTTGTGATCGGTAAAAATGACATAAATACTCCTATTCGCTTTTCTTTGCGAAAAGAAAAGCGGGGCGCTCCGCGCAAGTAGCGCACGAACTGT
>CALEJO010000063.1 GCA_937898155.1 uncultured Clostridia bacterium
GCAAAAACCGCCAGAGCCAATAAGAAACAGAATGCTTTTTTCATGATCGAATCTCCTCCAAAAGCGTGTTCAATCAGAATGGTATCGTAGAAAATGTATTATAATATTTTATTATATCATATTTTCCGCAAAAATGCAAGCCTTTTCCCTCGATAATGCAAGGCTTTTTTCTTGAAAAACCCAACAAAAAACGCCCGCACGCCGAGTGTTCTTAAGGACACTCGGCGAACGATGTGTTCCACTGCGTGGAACGTGATGTGCCTGTCGGCGTGATGTTCGGCTTTGCCGAGTGATGTGCGCCTCGACGGCGCATGAGTGGAACACATCACATCACTTTTGCAAAGCAAAAACATCACTGCGAGCATAGCGAGCAACATCACTTGCCCGTCAGGGCAAACATCACTACGTGCCTTTTGTAAAAACCAACTGAATAGAAAAAACAGGTTGACTTTTTTGTCAGCCTGTTTTTTGTTAAGTGCGCACTTACTCACCACAAAGCGGTACTTGTGCTATGAAACTGTCCTTAAGAACAAGTCCCGCATGAGCGTCTTTTTTTATTTTACAAACGGACTTTCGCAAAGCGTGACGTTCTTTTCTGTCGCGTCAAGCTCGATCTCGCATCCGATCGGCATCGTCAGCATCGGGTGCGTGTGGCAGGAATCGAACGCAGCGAGGATCGGCACGTTCGTCTCGCCGAGAACTTCCAAAAGGATCTCGTGCGGTGCCCGTCCCGTGCCGCAATCGTCAAAACCTTCGTGCTTGCCGAGCAAGATGCCGCCGATTTTGTCGAACACGCCCGCGAGCTTCAAAAGCGCAAAGCTCCGTTCGATCGTCGAGGTATCTTTGAGCGAATCTTCGAGCAAAAGAATGTCGCCGGCACGGATTTCCGGCATATACGGCGTGCCGAAAATGCCCTCCATCGTATTAAGATTGCCGCCGATCAGACGCCCTTTTGCGCGTCCGGGACGCACGCAAAGCCATTCGTTCGGGCATTCCTCCTTGGCGCGATCCTGCGTCTTCCAGTTCAGGAATTCCTCCGTCCAGACGGGCGGCATTTCATAAGAAAACGGCACGTCGCGAGGCGAAAGCACGATCTCCTCGAAGCTACGGAACGTCCGATCGACCATCGGCGGAAATTCGCCGAACGACGCGGCGAGCGCGGGCCCGTAAAAGGTCGGGATGCCCGTTTTGGCATAGACGGCGAGCAAAAGCGCCGTCACGTCGGAATAGCCGACGATCACCTTCGGGTGGGCACGCAGATAATCATAGTCGAGATACGGCAAAATCGCGTTGGTATTATTGCCGCCGATCGCCGCCATCAGAATCGAAACGTCGTCGCGATATAAGAGCGCGTTGAATTCCGCGGCGCGCTCGGCGATCGAACCGGAGCGATAATGATCCGATTTGCCGCAGAGGTCGCCGTCGATGACGTGATAGCCACGCGACGCGAGATAGTCTTTCCCGCGGGCGTAGCGCGTCGGCACCGTCGCCGAGATCGGCGAGGATGACGAAAAAATGCCGATGCCGCAACCGCGCGGAACGGGATTCAGTTTGATCATTGTATCTCTCCTTGCAATGCTCAATCAACGACGATCTCTGCCCAATGGACCGCCGTTTCACCGCGCAGAGCGGCGATTTCGACGACGGTGACGATCGGCAGATCGCCGTGATTTCGGATTTCGTAGTCGTAATAGTCCATATCGTCATAGGCGGGATAGCGCGGCGACGCTTTGCCGAGGCAACGGCATCTGACGCAGTCGGCGTAGACCGAAACATCCTCGCCCATCGAAAGCCCGCGCTCGAATCCCAGCCGGAGCGTGACACGTCTGCCGGCGAGAATAACGCCCGTCGGGATGCGAAGCCCCTGATATTCCCCCGCCTGCACACGGAGCGGAAGCGGTTTTCTCGGCTGTTCGGCGGGCATCCACGTGTCGCCGAACGTGACGATGTTTTTGCGTTTCGCGGCGACGCATTTTTCTTCATCACCGAGCGTCGAAAGGAGCGTCCGATAGCGCTCGCCCCGCAAAATGTCGTGTTCGGAATCGGCACCGGACGGCTCGCCTACCTCGTCCATGAAATTGAAAAGATAGATATCCTCCGCGCCGAGCGCCTGATAAGCGCAGCCAAAGCCGATCGCGGTGTCGAGGTCGATTTTGCGATACGCTCTGCCCTTGCGGTTATAGGCGTCGAGAAGCACCTCGAGCCCCGCGGCAAGCCGCGTTTGTTCCGGCAAAATCCGACGCCAAAGGTCGATTGGCATATCGCTGTCCGCGCTCGACCAATGCGGCGTGACAAACACGCGATCAAGATAACCGCGCTTCGCCCATTCGGTCACATCAAGCCCGAGACGCATACATTTGCGCGGCGACTCCGGAACGCGCGCAGCGAGCAAAATCTTGTGTCCAACTCGTTTTTCCGCCTTTTTGACCATTGCCGCCGCTTCGCCGACAAATGCGGTCATGAGCGCCAGCCCCTCCTGCTCCTTGCCGATGGCAAAGCAGAACGGCTCCCGCATATAATCCAACTCAAGCCCGTCGAGATCGAACGTTTCGAGCGTTTCTTCGATCAAAGAGAGATAGAGCGCGCGCACCTCCGGCACGGCGTAATCAAGCGTCCATTCAGGATGTGCCGCCGGTCCGCGATAGGCACAGCGCAGATATTCGGGATGCGCCTTGACGAAATCGCTCGGCAAAAACGCGTTCGGGTCTTCCGCGTTATGGATATCGTTCATGCGGAGCGACACCCACGCGCGCATCCCGCACGCACGAATCTCGTCAAGCCAGATTTGATGAAACGGAAGCCCGCTCCGATAGGCGTCGGAAAGAAGCTTGACGGACGTGACGACAAAATCGTCCCGATGCCGCTCAATCTCGCCGGACGCTTCCCATTCCGCATAGCGATCGAGAATGGATTTTTGGCGCTTCGTCGGAAAAAAGGGATGGCTCGCGTTGACGCAGACGAGAAAATCCGAGATGTTTGTTCCCCGATACTGCCGGATGAACGCGCGGAGGTCCGCCTCCGTCACCGTTTTCACGCCGGCTTTGGCACGCGAATAGATATAGTGATTGGGGTCTTCGTTGAAAATGATCGGCATAGGGACCTCCTCGCTCAGCGCAAAAGAAGTTTGATTGCTTCGGACGCGAGCAGTAAGCCCGCCGCACCGGGCACAAAGGAAAACGTCCCGGGCGTCAGCTTGCCATCCTCGCGCGCGTCCGCGTAATCGGCGTGGCGCGCCATCGGCTCTTCCCGCGAATAAACGACGCGCAGATGCGAAACGCCCCGCGCACGCAGTTCGCGACGCATCGTGCGGGCGAGCGGGCACATTTCGGTTTTGGCAATGTCCGTCACCTCGAAACGCTCGGGAAATTGCTTATTTCCCGTCCCCATCGAGCTGAGGATCGGGACGCCCGCCGCGTCGGCGCGCACGGCAAGCTCGATCTTCGCCGCAACCGTGTCGATCGCGTCGATCACGAGATCGTATTCGCATAGGTCGAGCGAATCGGCGTTTTCAGGCAGATAAAAGAGTGGGAGCGCCGTCACGTTCGCCGTCGGGCAGATATCGAGCGCGCGCTCGCGCATCACGTCCACCTTTTTTCTGCCGACCGTCGAACGGAGCGCGACGAGCTGACGGTTGAGATTCGTGACGGAAACGGTATCCGGATCGACCAGCGTCAGATTGCCCACGCCGGCGCGCACGAGCGCCTCGGCGCAATACGAGCCGACACCGCCGACGCCGAACAAGATCACGCGGCTCTTTTGTAAACGCCCGACGGCGTCGTTTCCGATCAGATACGCCGTGCGGAGAAATTGCTCGTCCATGATAACCCCTCTTTTTCAAAAAGTCTGAAAAGCAAGCGCCTTTCAGACTTTTTCAAAATTATTTTCCTTCTTTTTTGATGCGACCCGCGAGTTTATAGCGCAGTTCCTTATCCAAGATGCGTTTGCGCAGACGGATGCTCTTCGGCGTCACCTCGATCAGCTCGTCGTCCGCGATGAATTCGATCGCTTCTTCGAGCGACATGATTTTCGCCGGCACCAGACGGAGCGCTTCATCCGCGCCCTTGGAACGGACGGCGGTCAGGTGCTTCTCTTTGCAGACGTTGACGTCGATATCGCCGAGCTTCGGGTTTTCACCGACGATCATGCCTTCGTAAACCTTGCACTGATTGCTGATGAACATCGTGCCGCGATCCTGCGTATTGAAAACGCCGTAGGACGTGGATTCACCTGCCTCGGACGCGACGAGCGAGCCCGTGAAGCGGCGCGTCACTTCGCCTTTATAAATTCCGTAGGAATCGAAAACGGAGTTCAGAATGCCCTCGCCGCGCGTATCGGTCATGAATTCGCTGCGATAACCGAAGAGGCATCTCGTCGGAATCAGATATTCGAGGCGCGTGCGCAGACCGTGCGAAACGGGCATCATCGTGAGAAGTTCGCCCTTGCGGGAGCCGAGTTTTTCCATCACGGAGCCACAATATTCATTCGGCACGTCGATATCGACGCGTTCGATCGGCTCGCACATTTTGCCGTCGATCTCTTTATACAGCACATGAGGCGTGCTGACACACAGCTCGTAGCCCTCGCGGCGCATATTTTCAATGAGGATGGAGAGGTGCATTTCGCCTCTGCCCGCAACTTTGAAGCAGTCGGTCGTTTCGCCGTCTTCGACGCGGAGCGAAACGTCTTTGAGCAGTTCTTTATAAAGGCGCTCACGGAGCTGGCGGGAGGTCACATATTTGCCTTCACGTCCGGCGAACGGGCCGTCGTTGACGGAGAGCGTCATTTCCATCGTCGGCTCGCCGACCTTGACAAATTCCAGCGGCTCGACGCAGTTCACGTCCGTGATCGTATCGCCGATCGTGATATCCGCCGATCCGGAGAAGCAGATGATGTCGCCCATCTTCGCTTCCGTCACCGGCACGCGGCGCAGACCGTCGATCTGACTGATGCTGACGATTTTGGTTTTGTGCGGGGCTTTGCCGCTGTCGTGATAATTGCAGATCATCGCTTCCTGATTCTGACGGATCGTGCCGCGTTCGATTCTGCCGATGCCGATTCTGCCGACGTAATCGTTATAGTCGATCGTCGAAACGAGCAGTTGGAGCGGCTCTTCCGTTTCGCCCTCGGGCGCCGGAATATAATTGAGGATCGTATCGAACAGCGGGATCAGATTCGTGCCCGCCTCGTAAGGCGAATACGACGCGGTGCCGGCTCTGCCGGAGCACCACAGCATCGGAGAATCGAGCTGCTCGTCCGTCGCGTTGAGTTCGAGAAGCAGTTCGAGGATCTCGTCGCCGACCTCGTCCAGACGCGCGTCGGGACGGTCGATCTTATTGACGACGACGATGACGCGGTGATTGAGTTCAAGCGCCTTTTTCAGAACGAATCTCGTCTGCGGCATCGGTCCCTCGGCGGCATCCACAAGCAGAATGACACCGTTGACCATTTTCAGAATACGCTCGACCTCACCGCCGAAATCGGCGTGTCCGGGGGTATCGACGATATTGATTTTGACGCCTTTATAGTGCACGGCGGTGTTTTTCGCCAGAATGGTGATGCCACGTTCGCGTTCGATCGCGTTCGAGTCCATGACGCGGTCTTCCGTTGCCTGATTTTCCCGATAAATGCCACCCTGTTTCAGCATTTCGTCCACGAGCGTCGTTTTGCCGTGGTCAACGTGGGCAATGATGGCGATATTTCTAAGGTCTTCTCTTTTCAAGTTGCTTCCCTCGCTTTTGATGATTTCGATCCCAAATGGCAGAATATTTCTTGCTATTTTAACTGTATTAGTATATCACGTTTTTTCGTCAAATGGAATAGTTTTTTTGAACTTTTTTCGTTTTTTTGACGATTTTTTGACATCAAGCGGCTTATTCGCCGAATTCCTGCGCCGCGCGACGGAGCATTTCGCGGATCGGCAGGTGATACGGGCACCGCGTTTCGCAGGCGCCGCACCCGACGCACGCCGACGCTTTGACCGAAAGCGTCGCGTAGCGCTCCCGCGCCCACCCTTCGAGATTGTAGCGCGAAAGATATCCCTCGAACAAAAAGACACTCGGAATGGAAATGCCCTTCGTGCAGGGTGCGCAGTAATTGCAACGGCGGCAGAACGATTCGCCGAGCGACGCGCGAACAGACGCGATCTCTTTCTTTTCCGCTTCGGTCAGCGGCGCGGTGTTTGCCGCCGCCGAGACGTTTTCGCGCACCTCATCGGCGCAATACATCCCGGGGATCACGACCGTCACATCGGGGTTCTGCGCAAGAAAGCGCATCGCGAGCGTGCCGTTTTCGATCGCGCCGCCCGCCATCGGCTTCATCGCGATAAAGCCGACGTTCGCCTCCGCGCACCGACGGATCAATTCCTCGCCCTGCGTTTCCACGATATTATAGGGGAACATCACGGTTTCGATCACGGGGAGCGTGAGCGCCCGCGCGCAGACCTCGGCGGAATGTGCCGTCAGCCCGATATGTCCAATCTTGCCCGCGGCTTTGGCTTCCGTGAGCGCTTCGAGCGCCCCGCCCTCGCCGAGAACGGTATCAAGCTGTGCCATGCTCGGATTATGAATCTGATAGAGGTCGATATGGTCGGTTTGCAGATTACGCAAGCTCGTTTCGATGTCCCGCGCCATGTCCGCTTTCGTGCGTGCCATGCTCTTGGTCGCCAGCACAAAACGATCACGCTTGCCGGCGATCGCCGCGCCGATCCACTCCTCGCTGACCGTATAGGCGCGCGCCGTGTCGATATAGTTGATGCCCGCGTCGAGCACCGCCTGCATCAAAACGGGCGCGTCTTCTTTTTCGATTCGTTGAATCGGGATACCGCCGAAGCCGACCGCCGAGACGCGAAGCCCCGTTTTTCCGAGAATCCGATATTCCATAGTGTCCTCCGAGCTTTTTTCTTTCATTATACCTGTTTTTTTCGCGGTTTGCAATGGGATAAACAAAAAACGGCTGTGAATCACAGCCGTTTTCCGATTTTATTTTTCCGAGATCGTCACGTTCGCGGGCAGGATATCCGCCTGCAAATAGACGATTTCGAGAATCTGCGACAGTTGGTTCGGCTTCAGCCCCTCGGCGCTGACGACGACATTCGCTTTTTCGCCGTTGATCACCGCGACGCAATCCGCAAAGCCCTTCGCCTTGACCAACGATTCGATGTTCGCCTCTTTTTCGATCGTCGCGGCGATCGCTGCGATGTCGGCGAGCGCCTGTGTCTTCGCTTCTTCGAGCGTTGCTGCGTCATCCACGACGCCCTGCAAGACCTCGATCGCCTCATCTCTCGCGCGCTGACGCTCGATCTGTGATGCCGCAAAATAGTTCGTCGGCTCCTCGCCCGACGACGGCGTGACGTCGTCCGTTCCGTCCTGCAAGCCCGCCGGCTCCACAGGCGGCTCCGTGCCGCCGAACAGCGCCCAGTTGGCGTAAATCGCCGCGCCGATCAGCAAAACCGACAGGACGATGACGAGATTGCGCGCGCCGAATTTCTTCATGCCCTCTTTCGTGAAAAAGCTTTTGAATTTGAACTCCTTTTTCTCCGGCTCCGGCAGTTCCAACACCGCGTTTTCCTTTTGACTTGCCCGCATAGCAGCTCTCTCTTCGTTTCTCATACCCATTCTCCTCTTTCGTAGTTTATTTGGTTCCCACAATACAGATTCGGTTGCTCCCGATGGAAAACGCCGTCGTGAGCACGGCGATCACCTTTGCCTGCGTTTCGGGATCGTCTCCGCCCTTGCACGCGACCGAAATGCCCGTGATCTTGGGATAACGCTCCTGCCGCAGGATCAGCTCCGTTCCGCGGTCGCCCTGCACCGTCAAATATTCGGTCGAACGGCGTTCTCCGCTGACATCTTCGTTGCAAACGTAAACGTATTCCGCTCCCTCCGAGACGCACACGAGCGCTCGCACGGAATCCGAGCCTGTGATCTCCGCTACTATGGTTCTAATTCTATTCTCGACCTGCTCGATATATGCCTCCGTCGAAAATGTTTTTTCGGCGGGCGCGCCTTCGCTCTGCTTCGTGCCGACCGTGCCGAGCACCACGCAGAGAACGCCCGCAAGCCCCAAAAGCACGAGGAGCAAGGTTTTTCCCTTGTCCCCGAGCCGTTCCGCCCATTTCATTTCACCATCACCTCGATTTCGCTCCTTTCGAGAAATAATTTTCGCAGATCCGCGGCGATCGCTTCCCCGTCGCGCCCGTCGGCAAGCGCGACGCGAATCGACGTAATCTCCACGGCGGAAAGATCAGATGCATCGAGTGTGACGCTGACGGAGACGCCGTCCGGTGTCCGTCCGTATCGCGCACATAAGTAAGACGCGATCGCCTGCTCGATCTGCCCTTTGCTCGCCTCCACGACGCGCGTCGATTGCCGCTCTTTCACCGCCTCTTCCTCGACGGTGAGCGACGCCTCCTCCGCCTCGATCAGCGCGGGCAATTCGCGCACCGCGGCGAGGAGCGGCACCGAGACCGCCGCCACAAGGCACACCGAGACGAGAAAACGGATGTGCTTTTTCACGTTGCCGTCCGGTGCGAGCAAAAGCAAAACGCCCGAAACGACCGTCATCAGTAAAATTTCCCCGAGATATCCCGCGATCTTCGCCATACGCACCTCACACCGAAACCGACGCCATCAGCGAGAGCGTCAGAATGAAAAACACCGCCGAGATCGCCAGAATCGCCGCCACATAGCCGAAAAACGACGAGATTTCCCCGATCAGCTTCCCCTCCGAGGAAAGTCCCAGCACGCCCGCGCAAACGCCGAGAACCTCCAAAAAGAGCTTGTGCGCGAGAATGGCGCAAAGCGGAGCGGCGGCGATCAGCGCAACCGTCACCGCGCCGACGATCCCCGTCGCCGCTTTCAGCGCGCCGAGCCCGCCCGCCACGGTGGAGATCGCTTCGTTGACGGCGCTCCCGACGAGCGGGACGAACGCGCCGACCGCGAATTTCACCGCTTTGAGTGCGAGTGAGTCCGCGCTTTTCGCCAAAATCCCCTGAAACGCCACGACGGCGGAAAGGCAGAGCGTGACAAAGCCCATGACGTAGGAAATGACCTTTTTCATCGTCGGCAAAATCGACGAAAGCGATAAGTCACCGAAGAGCGTCCCAACCGCGGCGACGGCGAGACACATCTTCATGAGCGGCAGAAGCGCACCCGCGCACATCTGTTCGAGAAGCGACAGCGCCGCGCTCAAAACGCCGGAAAGCACCGCCGCGGACGTGATATTGCCGCTTCCGATCATCAGTGCCGTCATCGCGGGCGTGAACATCGGCATGAATTTGGAAAGCGACGAAATGTAAGCGTCCGCAAAGGAAAACAGCCCGTCCGTCGCGGCGAAGATCGCCGTGCTGACGGCGAGCAGTCCCGTGAATTCCAGCACCGTTCCAAGCGCGGGCGACGTGACGAGATCGCGTAGCACGCGCAGGCACGCGGACAGGAGAAGCAGTCCGAGCAGGAGCGCAAACGTGCGCGCCACGTCCGGCACCGCGTCGAAAAAGAGCCGCCAGCCCGTCTTCCAAAAATACGAAAAGGAAAACGAATCGTAGATCGAGCCGACGTCTTCTTCCCAGATGCCCTCCGGCAGATAGCCGCGAATTTCGTCGGGGACGTCGAGTTCGAGCCGCGCTTCTCCGTCTGCCGCGACTGAGCACGGCGCAAGAAGAAAGAGCAGCACGAGGAGCCAAATCCACGCGCGTTTTTTCACGTCAGCCACCCCCGATCAGCGCAGCGATCCGCGTCATCAGCGAGCGAAGCACGGGGATCGCTAAAAGCAAAATGACCGTTTTTGCGGCGAATTCCACTTTCGACGCGATCGCACTTTCCCCGCTGTCGCGGCAAAAGTCCGCCGTCGTCTGCGCGAGCAGTCCGATGCCGATCGCTTTCAGAATCGTTTCGAGATAGAGTGTAAAGCCCGTTTTTTCCGTCAGCTCGCGCACGAAGCGCAAAACGGGGACAAGCTCCGTCAGCGCCCCGACAAGCAAAATCACGCCCGTGAAAATGCCCGCAAACATCGCGTATTCCGCTTTCAGCCCGCGCAAAACGCTGACCGCCGTCAGTCCGATCACGGCGATTCCGCAAAACGAAACGATGTTCATATGCCGAATAAACTCTTCACCGTATCGAAAATGCCGCCGAGCTCCCGCACGAGCATCAGAAGCACGATCAGAATACCCGAAACCGAAACGAGCATCGCCTGCTCGTCCCGCCCCGATTTGTTTAGCACCTGACACGCGACGGTGACGATGATCCCGATGCCGATCACTTTCAGCAAAAGTTCTGTGTTCATCATCCTTTTCCTTTCTTTCAAAGAATCAGAATCGCCGCCACGGCGCCGAGGGAAAGCCCGAGCGTGCGATAGAGCTTTTCGTTTTTCTTTGCCTCGGCGCGTTGCCGTTCTGCCTCGGCGCTCATCTGCGAAAGATAGCGGTCCATTTGCCGGAGCTGCATTTCGCCGCCCGTTTTTCCGATCGACGCGCCAAACGCGGCGACGAGCGCCGTCTGCGTCTCATTCAGCGCCCACTTGCCCGCGCACTCCCGCATCGCCGCCTGCCACGCGTCGTGATAGACCGCGTCCGTTTCGTGTGCGGTCAGCGCCCGCAAAAAACCGATCTTTTCGAGCGTCGGATCGGCATACGAGCGGAAAATCTGCTTCGTCGGCGTGAGATAGGCGTCGATCTGCCCGCGGATATAGAGAAAAAAGGAATAAAACGCCTCACACAGTGCCGTTCGTTCCCGCTCCCGCCGACCGGCGAAAAAGCCGCCGAGCGCGCACGCGGCAAAGCACAAAAACGCACCCGCGAGCTTCATCTTACCGCCTCCGTTTCGCGCGGCGAAAGCGAAAAGTGCGTCTCCGTCGGCTTGCGGGCAAGTCCGACCGTGAAGCGGAACACCCCCGCTTCGAGGAGTCGCCGGAGTTGCGGCTTGCGCCAAAGCTCCTCTGCCGTGGCGGCGTGCGCCGTGGCGATCAGCGGCACGCCGCTTTGCTGTGCCATGAGGATCGCGTCCATCTCTGCGGCGCCGCCCAGTTCATCGCAGAGGATCACCTCGGGAGAGAGCGTCCGCGTCGCGATCTCGATGCCCTTTGCTTTCGGATAGCCGCTCAAAATGTCCGTGAGCGACGAGGAAAACATGGCTTTCATTTCCAGCTCCCCACGCGTGTCGATGAGCGCGACGCGGCGCGGGCGCGGCTCCGAGGAAAGCGTCGCCGCCAGATCGCGGATCATCGTCGTTTTGCCGACGTTCGGCGGCGAATACAGAAGCGCCGAAGCAATTCCCGTCGGTGTATCGAGAAGCGAGCACAGCTCGTCACACACGCCGCGGATCGGATGCGGGATGCGAATGCAAAGCGATCGGATGCCGTAAACGCCGCGGATGCCCGCGCCGTCTTGTCCCGCCCTGCCGCAAACGCCGATACGATAGCCATTTTCGAGCGCCACGTAGCCCTCCTTGATCGTCTCTCCGTAGGTATGCACGGAATCCTCGCAGAGCTTTTGAAAGGTTTCCGTCAGCTCCGCCGCCGTGCAAAAGAGCAGCGCGCCGCCGAAGCGGCAGACGTTTTCTCCCGCCGCCGTCAGCGAAAACGGCGCGTCCGCGCGCAGGCGCAGTTCGCTGATCTGCTTTTCGCGCGTCGCCCCGCTCTTTTCCGCGTAATCCATGACCGCCGCCGCGATCCGCGCGGGCAAAAGCATCAGCACACGTTCCAGCTCCGGCAAAAGCATCGTCACGCCCCCTTTCGTTTGCTTCATCATATGACCTTGTCCGCGCAAATATGCGAAAGACGGAGAAAAATCGAAATCGCCATTGACGCAGACAGTTTTTTCCGATATAATAAAAATCGGACGCGGGACGCGTCCGAAATCCGATGATTCGGGAAGGAGAATCCTATGAAAAACCGCGCCGCGAAATTCAAACGGTATCTGAATCTGCTCGAAGACGAACGCTGGACCGACATCGTGCCGATCCGCGAGATCGGCGTTTGCCCCTGCGACTATAAAACCGACAATACCCCGCCGCCGCTTTCCGATTTTCAGCCGTATCATAACGGCGACAGCTGGGGGAGCGGGCGTGATTCGCACGCGTGGTTTCATTTTAAGGTAGAGCGCGGCGACAGACGGCGCGACCTTCCCTTTTATCTCTTCGTTTCCTGCGATCATTCGATCCGCTGGCTCAGCGACCTGCAACTGCTCCTTTATGTGAACGGCGAAGCGCGTCAGGGCTTTGACCGCAACCATCAGGAATATTTGCTCGGCGACGGCGATTCGTTTGACATCTATCTCTATGCCTATATCGGCATGAATATGGATACCTCCCGCCTCTGTATCGATACGCGCTTCTTGCAGGCGGACGTGGACGGGCTTTACTACGATATCCTCTATCCGATTGAAATGCTCGATTTTCTCGGCAATGAGACGGGTGAATACGCGAAGGTCGCGACGTATATGGACGACGCGTTTTCGATGCTTGCCCTTTACGACGTCGGCTCCGAGGATTTCCTTTCGTCCGTGCGGGCGGCGCGCGCGTTCCTCGCCGAGGAATTTTACGGCAAGTATTGCCAAAAGCAACCGGCGACCGTCGTCGGCATCGGACACACGCACATCGACTGCGCGTGGCTCTGGACGCTCCGTCAGACACGCGAAAAGGTGCAACGCTCCTTTGCGACCGTGCTGGAACTGATGCGCCTCTATCCCGAATATAAATTTATGTCCTCGCAGGTCTATCTCTATCGCGCGCTGAAAGAAGAAGCGCCCGAGCTTTACAAGGAAGTCATCGAGCGCATCCGCGAAAAACGCTGGGAATGCGAGGGCGCGATGTGGGTGGAAGCCGATTGCAATCTGACCTCGGGCGAATCGCTCGTGCGTCAACTCCTCTACGGCAAGGACTTCTTTCGCCGCGAATTCGGCGTGGACAACCACGTGCTGTGGCTCCCCGACGTTTTCGGTTATTCCGCGGCGCTCCCGCAGATTCTGCGCAAATGCGGCGTGGACTGGTTCGTCACCTCGAAAATCAGCTGGAATGAGACGAATCGGATGCCTTACGACACGTTCCGCTGGCGTGGCATCGACGGCACTGAGATCAATACGTATTTTCTCACCGCGCGCGAGGATCGCGGGCAACCGACCGGCATCACCGCGTCGTATAATGGTTGCACCTCCTCCCGCATGATCAATGGCACTTATAAACGCTATCAGCAGAAAGATCTTTCAGACGAGGTGCTTCTCACCTACGGCTACGGTGACGGCGGCGGCGGTCCGACCAGAACATATCTCGAACTGCTTCGCCGCGGCAAAAACGGAATCCCCGGCGTGCCGAACGCGGAGCCCGGCTTCGCGGGCGATTTCCTCGACCGCCTCTCCGAAAAGATGAAGCATTCCTCCCGCGTGCCGACGTGGAACGGCGAGCTTTACCTCGAATTCCACCGCGGCACCTACACGTCGCAGGCGCGCAACAAGAAAAACAACCGCCGCGCGGAGATGCTCTATCAGAACGCCGAGTTGCTCTCGACGATCGCCGCCGCGCTCGGAAAAGTTCCCTTCCCGCAGGAAGAACTGCATAGAGGGTGGGAAATGATCCTTACAAATCAGTTCCACGACATCATCCCCGGTTCCTCGATCCGCGAGGTCTACGAGCAATGTGAAAAGGATTATCCCGTCATCCACGGCATCGGCAAGCAGGCGTGCGAAAACGCCAAAACCGCGATCGCGTCGTCGCTCGCGAAAAACCACGGATACGTCGTCTTCAATCCGCACTCGTTCAGCGGGATGCGCGGCATCGTGAAGCTCGACGGCGAAAGCGTCTACACCGATGTCACCGCCTCCAAGGGTTATTACATGACGGATCGCTTCGTTAAGGGCAACCGTGTGAAGATCGACGGGCACACCGTCGAGACGGACGCGCTCCGCGTCGAATTCAATGACGCGTGGCAGATCGTATCACTCTTCGACAAGAAGAACGCGCGCGAAGTGCTGAAAGCGGGCGCGATCGGCAACGAGCTTCGCATCCACGCGGACTATCCCGAGCAATACGACAACTGGGAATGGAAAGAATATTCCCGCGATCAATATCGCACGCTGACGGAGGTTTCCTCCGTCGAGACGGTCGAGGACGGCGTGCGCCGCGGCATCCGCGTCAAACGTCCGCATATGCATTCGACCGTCACGCAGACGATGTGGTTCACCGACGCGTCGACCGAGATCATCTTTGAGACCGAGGTCGATTGGCACGAGCATCATCAGATGCTCAAAGCCGCATTCCCCGTCGAGATCAACGCGACAGCGGCGACTTACGAGATCCAGTTCGGCACCGTTTCCCGCCCGACGCACGAAAACACGAGCTGGGACGCGGCAAAATTTGAGGTCTGCGCACACAAATACGCCGATCTCTCCGAGGGAAATTACGGCGTTTCGTTGCTCAACGATTGCAAATACGGTCACGACATCCACGACGGCGTGATGCAGCTTTCGCTTTTGCGCTGCGGCACGAATCCCGATCCGCAAGCCGATCAGGGCGTGACAAGTTTCACCTACGCGCTTTATCCGCACGCAGGCACGCTCGCGGAAGCCGATACGGCAATACTCGCCTATTATCTCAACGAGCCGCTGACCGCGATCCCCGCGGCGGGCGAAAACGATACCGTTCCCGTCTCGTATTCCGCTGTCACGACGGATCACGAAAACGTGATCTGCGAAACAGTCAAGCAAGCCGAGCACGGCGACGGCACGATTCTCCGCTTCTACGAATCGCAGAATAAGCGCGACACCGTCACGATCAAAACCGACCTGCCGTTTGAGAAAGCGTATCTCTGCGATCTGCTCGAAAACGAGATCGGCGAACTCGACGCAAAGGACGGCGCGCTGTCGCTCGACGTGCACGGCTTCGAGATCGTCACCGTCAAACTCAAATAAGCCACAAAAAGAAAAAACGGAGAGCCATTGGCTCTCCGTTTTTTTATGTTAGAAAAGTGACACACAAATAGCGGGACGAATACCGATATCTTCACAAATCGCGAAATCGCCGAACCGATTGATTTTCCCATCTTCGAATACATAGGCGACGCGATCGGGCGTTCCGCCCGAGGAACGCAACCACCAGCAACAGTATCCTTTTTTGGAAACTTCAATCCCGCGTGATTCGCAATAAGCGGTCGGAACGCATTTGCGCTCTTTCTTGGAATCGAAGAAAGTCTCTGCTTCTTCCGTGCTGAGCAAAAATACTTTTGCTCCGATCTCGTTTTCGGAAAGATTCTTCTGCTCTTCCGGCACAAAAGCAAACGACAGGAAAGAGTCGTTCAGCCATTGGTTCAAACTGCAAGTGTTCCATTCCGTTTCGGTTTCCTCGCAGTGGAACGGCAAACAATCCAGCACGTATTCGCTGATCAGCAAAAAGTGTTCGTTCTCATAGTTCAGCAAACGCCATTCGATCGGCTTCAATTCCCCATCCTGAGGATATTGACCGAATGTAAAATTGCCGTTCGGCAGAGCTGTCAAGCCGATTTTTTCGGCACAAAACGCTTGGAGACGCGCCTTTTCCGTCTGGATGTTCTTATCCATCGTCGCGATGTCCGTTTTGAGCTGTTTTTTCTCTTTGCCATCACGCGCGGTAAGTTCCGACAGATAAGCCAAAGCGTCTTCCTTTTCGGCTTCGATCAAGCGAATCTTTTCGCGAATCATTTCGCCGGGGTGGATCGCATCCATCTTTGTCAGGCAATTCGTGATCCGCTCTCCCACATCCATAAAGCCGTCAATGGTTTTGAACTCGTTCCGACAAGCCAGCAATTCCTCATAGGTTTCGGCATGGCTTGCCGCTTTGCAGATCAGATGATAGCGTGTTTCCGTCTCATAATCGATCAGTTTGCGGCGGAATTCTTCCTTTCCGCACCGGCACGCATTTTGGAACGCCTCAGAATCATCATACGATCTGTGATAAGTCCGCAGACCTTCCGAATCCGTTAAGCGAAGTTCAATCAGAAGTTTGCCGAAATACGCTCTGGCATTTTCGGGATTTTCTTGAAGCACACGGTCGCAAATGGAATCTGCTTTTTCAAATTCT
>CALEJO010000064.1 GCA_937898155.1 uncultured Clostridia bacterium
CGGACCGGTGGACGACCATTTTGGGGCGGTTTTTCGAGAGTTTTTCTCTCGAAAAACCGCCCTTTTTTCGTTTCTTCCCAAATCCTTGTCAAATCATTGTGTTTGAGAGAGAATATGCTTTATATCATTTATGTTTTATTTTGCGCCGCGCGCGGTTTTGTCAAGGTATTTTCCGCACACCGTGATCGCTGCGGCCAAAGCGAGGATGAGCTGACCGATCCTGTCAAGGATCAGTGCTTCGATCGCCAGACCCGTTCCTTCAAACAGATCCATATCGAAGAATATCATAATGAACGCATAAAGTCTGAGCACGACAATCGAAATGGATACGATATGGGTTCAATCTATTTTGTCAAACACACGGACATAATCAACGGTGAAAGTATCGCCGATCGCGCCAAACGCTTCTTTCACCGGCTGACGATCCTCGAAGCGATAGCCCTTGACCTCAGTCGAAATCAGGATGAACTCCGAAATGTGGGAAACATAATCCGAAATATGTCCATCCTCTTTTCCGTCGATATAGAACGTGTAGCCGGTTTCATCCCACAGCATACCAAAGCGGTGCCACGCGTCGTGGTCAACTTTGCCGCCTCCGGTCATTTTAACCTTCGCATCCAATCCGTAGCCGCCGGTGATGGCATTGTGCGGCGCAATCTCCCCCTTTGAGAAACATTCCATGATGTCAATTTCCGTGCCTGAGTCGGCGGGATGAAGCGACGCGCCGATCATCGGCGACTGCACCCAAAAGGCACTCCACCACGCGTCGGTCCTTGTCTGCAAACGGCAACGGCACTCGTAATAGCCGTATTTATGGGTAAAGAGCGATTCGCTCAATTTCCCGATATTCCATTGCAGTGCGTCCTTTCCGAACTTGGTCGGCACGATCGGTCGGTCCATAAAATTATACCCGGTTTGCAGCTGCGCTGAAACCGGTCGTCCGTCCTTTTCGATCAGGTGAAACACGGCGTTGCTCTTTCCGTCCAAGGTGACGGCACTTTCGTCGTCGGTCCACGCGGGATGCATCGTGCCCACCATGGAAAGACGGTAGTCCCATTTGCTCCGGTCAAGTGTATCCCCGTCGAATTCGTCGTTCCAGACCAGTTTGAAATTGCCTTTTGGCAGATAACTCGGTTCGTGATCCTGCAAAAAGTATTCGTTCATTTCGATTCCTCCGATTCGTTTCTGATTTCAGCTTTATGATATCACAGGCATCGTCAAAATTCAACAATTTGTTATGAAATGATTTGAAAATTCATGTTTGATTTTTCTGAATGAATGTTGTATAATGATCCTGACAAGTCAGAGAACAGAAGAAGAACGGAGGAAGTCATGCACATTCCAAAAATTGTTTCCGATTGGAAGGTTTTATTCAAGCCGGAGAAGTTCGGCAGATATGTCAATGATCATACCATCATCAAATGCAAGGACGGTTATCGGTTGATCGGGATCACCGGCTTTGACGGGAAACCCGCAAATGAACGGTATTTTGTTAACGCTTACGGGGCAAGTCTGGATGAGCCGTTTGTCGAGGATTGCAAGTCCGTTGACACCGGCACTTTGGCTTGGGCTCCTTGCGTGATCGAAAAAGACCGTGTTTATTATATGTTTTACGGACCTTCTCCAACCAAGCTCGCGGTTTCCATCGATCTGAAAGAATGGATGGGATACGAAATCAAGTTGAACGGAAATCCCCTCTTCGCCGTGCACAGAGATCATTTTGTAATCAAGATCGGCGATGCGTATCTGATGTATGCGGCGGGGCTTAATAACGGACGTGGCTGTATTTCGGTTATGACTTCGGAAAATCTCACCGATTGGAACTTTTGCGGTTATGCCCTGACCTCCGGAGAAGACGCTCCCTTGAAACCGGCGTGGGGTGCGTTTGAGTCTCCCTTTGTCGTAAAGCGGGACGATGGGTATTATCTGTTTGTCACTTATACGAATTCCAATCAAGAAACATATCACGATACATTTGTCTTTTTTTCGACCGACGCAAAGCATTTCGGGGAATATAACGGCGGGAAGGGCGGAACGGAGCCGATCGCCAAACTGAAATGCCACGCCGGAGAGGTCATAGAAAACGACGGCAAATATTATATTACGACTTGCGGCTGGATCACGAGGGAAATCCCGCATGAGGGCTGTGTGTCTATCGCGGAATTGGATTTTTGAGATCTTCCGGGAGGGACAATTTTGTCGCGAATAAAAAATCAACAGATTCTATTGACAAACTGTCAAAACAGTGTTAATATTGCCATGCTTGAAAGGAGTGAAAAAGTTTATGTCAAACGAAAAAACGACCAATTTTTTAATGAAAACGTTGCCTTTTTTGGCAACCTTGTTTATGGTGGGATTTGCCATTCTGTCCATTGCTTTTGACATCAAAAATAACCTTTATTCTGCTTTCTCCATTGTCGCAACCGTCGTTTTGCTGTTTGTCCTTTCCAAAACGTATTTTATCCATGAGAAAAATGCCATGAAAGCGGCCCTGTCCGCTATTTTGGCAATTCTTTCCGGATGGGAATTTTTCTATTTCGCAGATAATTTTCAGTATTTAATTTTATCCGATGAACCCCATGAATATTACTTTTACGATTGGTTTTGCATGGGAGTCGGTCTGATTACTTTCATCGCTTTCATCGTTATGACGGTTTTTCATTTTCTTCTGACGTCAGAGCACAAAAGCAACCCGAGACGTGTGAAGACGAACACGATTATTCTGATGATCGTCGTGCTTGTATTCCTGGCCTCTCTCGTTTTCGATTTTATCGAATTTTCGCAGGCCGTTCCCGGCAAGAAATGGTGGGGGACGGAGTTCTCTTCGATTTGTGCCAAAATAACTCAAATAGTTGCGCTCGTCGAAGTAGTCGCGATTGAAATTTTGTTGGATATGTTCCGCAGCAATAGAGAAAAGAAGAACGCTGTCGCGCAACCTTGATTTTTGCAATTTTATGCGTTCTTGATCGATAGCATAATGCCCGTATTTTTTAAGATCACAATACTCAAAAGAAGAACCCCAGCCCATCGGGCCGGAGTTCTTCTTTTGGACCGTATTATCCATGAATCGAACCGTAAATCCATATGATAGGAATATAAAAAGGCACGCCTCTCAACCGGAGGCGTGCCTTTTTATTGAATTCAAAATTCGATTTCCATGCCGTCGCAGGAGACGAGGAAGCCCTCCGCCGCCGCGATCGGCACCATATCGTCGTAGCACGCGTTTGCGCCGTTGTGCGAAAAATGGTTCAAAACGAACTTCGTCTTTTCGTCACAGAGTCCGTTTGCCGCCATACGATCCCGCACCTCGATGTTGCGGCTGAGGCACATATGCCCGTGATAGCGGATTACCGTAGAGCCCGCCGTGCAGTCCAACGAAACGAGATCAAATTTTTCGCCGCGCGCGATCAGATAGTCCCACGTTTCCTCGGGGAAAATGTCCGTGTCGTGCGCGTAAAGCAGATTTTTTCCGTCGCGGCTGATCTGATAGATGTAAGGATGCTCCGTGCCGTGATACGCTTTCAGCGCCGTGACGGTATAGCCGTTCACGTCGGTCGGCGTGTAGGGCGCGAGATATTGCCCGTGCAGGTATTCCCTCGTCTTTTCGGGGCGCTTCGCCATCTCCGCCATCACGTCTTCGCTTCCGTATACCGTAAAGCCCCTGCCGCCCTCGATCGGATGCGAAAAGCCCCATTGCAGATACTCAAAATCGAGCGGATAAAGATGGTCCTCATGCGCGTGCGTGATCACGCAATCGTGGATTTCGGAAAGGTCTATGCCGTAGTCGCGCATATGCGCGAACGAGTCCGGCGGATAGTCGATGAGAAGCGTGTCGTCGAGAAGTGCCTGCGAACGGGTGCGGATGTTTTTGCCGCCGAGCTCCCGGGCGCGTTTGCAACGCTCGCACGCACAAAAGAGCGCGGGGATGCCCTCCGCCGCCGCCGTGCCGAGATAACGTAGTTTCATAAGAAGTCCTCCTGATAAAAAGTCAAATCACCGCGGCAAGCGCCGGCACAAAGCGCGACGCAAGTGCGAAATACACGATCAGCGCGAGCGCGTCCACGATCGTCGTGATGAACGGATTCGCCACGACGGCGGGATCGAGATGCACCGCCTTGACGAGAAGCGGGAGCAAGCACCCGACGAGCTTTGCGATGACGATGACAAAAATGAGCGTCGCGGACACGACGAGCGAGATCAGCACGCCGTCCGGCTCGCCGTGCAAGCCGTCCACGAACATGGTTTTGAGGAACACGACGGGCGCGAGCGCCACACCGCACAAAAATGCCACGCGAATTTCCTTCCATACGACGCGGAGCGCGTCGCGGATGTCGATCTCGCCGAGGGAAAGTCCGCGAATGATCGTGACGGACGCCTGCCCGCCCGCGTTTCCGCCCGTATCCATGATCATCGCGATGAACGCGGTCAGCATCGCGCACGTCGCGAGCGCCGACTCATAAGACGAAATGATTTTCGAGGTGAACGTCGCCGACACCATGAGGAGCATCAGCCACGGAATGCGCGAAAGGAACGAGCGGAACACGCCCGTTTTGAGGTAGGGCTTGTCAGCGGGGACGATAGCCGCCATCTGCTCGATGTCCGCGGTCGCCTCGGCTTCCATGACGTCGATCGCGTCATCGGGAGCCGCTCCTCCGTATCCAGCACGGGAAGCGCGAGAAAGTCGTATTTTTTGATCATTTCCGCCGCGAGCTCGCGATCGTCCGTCGTCTTCACGGCAATATAGTCGGAGATCATCAGGTCGCCGACGACCGCGTCCGGCGGGGAGATCATCAGCGTTTTCGCGGAGACGATGCCGACGAGCCGCCGGTTCTCCGTCACATAGCAGGTATAGATCGTTTCCTTATCCACGCCCTCGCGGCGAATTTTTTCAAACGCCTGCGTGACGGTCATGCCGCGCCGCAAGCTGACGTATTCCGGCGTCATGATGCTGCCGGCGCTGTCCTCGGGATAAAGCAGAATTTGATTGAGCATCCCGCGCGTTTCCGCGTCGGTGTTTTTCAGCATCCGCGCGACCACGTTCGCGGGCATTTCTTCGATGATGTCCGCCGCGTCGTCGAGATAAAGCTCGTCGAGAATGGCGCGAAGCTCGCGGTCGTTGAAGCTCCCGAGCAGAAGCTCCTGCGCGTCGCTTTCCATTTCGACGAACACCTCCGCCGCCGTTTCCTTCGGCAATAAGCGGAAGATCAGCGGGATTTCCTTTTCGGAGAAGCCGTCCATCGCCTGCGCGATGTCCACAGGCTCCTCGCGCAAAAGCGCTTCCCGCAATCCCTTGAAATCTTTGGTTTCGAGACAATTCCCGATCATCTCGTGAAGCTCGTATGGTGTCAAAACCATATTCATCGCCCCCTTTTCAGAAGTCTTTATGCTTTATTTTGGCGTTTTTTCCGATAATAATTCCGAATGCGCGTTTCGATCTCGAAAACGGTATCTATCACGAAGATCGCGAGCGCGATCGCGCCCGTGATGAGAAGCGTTTCCTGCACGCCGGAACTGACGCCCGGACCGTAGATCACGTCATAGACCGCGCGGTAAATGCCGATGCCGGGGACGAGCGGAAGCAGTCCCCCGATCAAAAAGAGCGTGACCGGCGCTTTGATCCAGCGCGCGAACCGATGCGCGAGAAAATCGGCGACGAGGACGGCAAAAAACGATGCCCACGGGGAGGAAAACCCCTGCCCGTCGCAAAGGAGGAATGCCGCCCAGCTCACCGCCGCGACCGTGCACGTCGCGGGAACGTATTTTTTCGGGATATCAAAGATCAGCGCAAAGCCGAACATGGCGATCGCGCACGAAAGCACCCCTTTGACGAACGACCACGCGTCCGGCGCGGAAAAGTCAAACGAAAAATTCAGCGTATAGGAGATCGAAAGCACGTCGGAGAGCGCAATGCCCGCGCCGACGCCGAGCGCCACCGAGGCAGCGATCATGATCGCTTCCAGCGCGCGGGAGCCGGCGGAGATATAGTCCCCCTGCAAAACGTCGCGGATCGCGCTCGTCATGGCAAGCCCCGGAACGAGTGGCATCATCGCGCCGACGATCATATATTGGCTCTGAATGTGAAGCCCGAACCACAAATCCGAAACAAACGCCGCCGCAGTCGAGCAAATCGTGATCCCCGCCGCGCAAAGCATCGTTGTGATGAACGAACGGTTGATCTTCGGCCCCAAAAACATCTTGACGAACACCAGCATCATCCCGCAGAGAAGTCCGCCCGCCGCGTCGAGAAAGCTGCCACCGAACAAAATGGAGAAAAACGCAGACGACAGCACCAGCCCCACCGAAACGAGGAAATCGGAATATTGCCGCTCCGTGCGGATTTCTTCGAGCCGCGCGAGCGCCGTGTCGATGTCCGTATTGCCCGCGCAGAACGAGCGCGAAACGCTGTTGACCGCCCAGACACGGCCGAGATTCTGCGCGTCACCCGTGATCCGCTTCGTGATCGAGAGCGGCTCATGCTCGCCGTCGGAGAGCGTGACGACAAGCCCCGTCGTCAGCACGAGCGCCTCCGCGTATGCCGAGCGAGCCATGCCGAGGATGCGGCTGAGCGTATCCTCCACGCGGTGCGTTTCCGCGCCGGAGCGCATCATGATGTCCCCCGCCAGCGCTGCCATATTCACGAGCTTGCGATTATACTCCTGTGTGTCCACGCGCGCACCTCCGATCGGTTTTTTACCCCTTTTTTATACCACATTCCGGCGATTTTGTCAAGTCGGGAAACGCCGTCGGCGGAAAAAGAATATTTTTTTTGGAAATTTGAAAAAAGCACTGGAAACTTGCAGAATTTTGTGATATACTGGGGAGCGAAATTTTGTTTACGGGAGCGTTCCATGCAAACGATTTGCTTTGACAGCGAAAAATACACCGCCATGCAGTCCGAAAAGATTCGGGAGCGCATCGCGCTGTTCGGCGGCAAGCTCTATCTCGAATTCGGCGGCAAGCTCTTCGATGACTATCACGCTTCGCGCGTGTTGCCGGGCTTCCAGCCGGACAGCAAGATCCGAATGCTTTACGAGCTTCGTGACCGCACGGAGATTCTCGTCGTCATCTCCGCCGACGACATCGAAAAAAACAAGCTGCGCGGCGACCTCGGCATCACCTATGACCTCGACGCGCTCCGGCTGATCGACGCGTTCCGCGGCATCGGCTTTTACGTCGGCAGCGTCGTCATCACACATTTCAGCGGACAACCCGCCGCCGAGCAGTTCCAGAAGCGCCTCGAAGCGCTCGACATCAAGGTTTATCGCCACTACCCGATCGAGGATTACCCGTCGAACGTGCCGCTCATCATCAGCGACGAGGGCTTCGGCAAAAACGATTACGTCGAAACGACACGCGAGCTCGTCGTCGTGACGGCGCCCGGCCCCGGCAGCGGCAAAATGGCGACGTGCCTCTCTCAGCTTTATCACGAAAATAAGCGCGGCATCCGCGCCGGCTATGCCAAGTTCGAAACGTTCCCGATCTGGAATCTCCCGCTCGGTCATCCCGTCAACCTCGCTTACGAGGCGGCGACTGCCGATATGGGCGACGTCAACATGATCGACCCCTATCACCTCGAAGCATATGGCATCTCCGCCGTCAATTATAACCGCGACATCGAGATTTTCCCCGTGCTGAAAAGCATGTTCGAGAAAATCTACGGCGAATCCCCCTATAAAAGCTCGACCGACATGGGCGTGAATATGATCGGCTATTGCATTTCCGACGAGGAAGGCGCCAAGCGCGCCTCCTGCGAAGAGATTTTGCGCCGCTATTACGCCGCACTCTGCTCGCTCCGTCAGGGGCTCGGCACCAAAACCGAGGTGCAGAAGATCGAGCTGATCATGAATAAGCTCGGCATTGCGAAGGAGCATCGCGCGCCCGTCGGACCGGCTCTCGCCAAGGCGGAGCAAACCGGCACGCCCGCCGTCGCGCTCGAGCTTCCGAGCGGCAAGATCGTCACCGGCAAGACCTCCTCCCTGCTCGGCGCTTCCTCCGCGCTTCTGCTGAACGCGCTCAAAGAGCTCGCCGGCATCGACGATTCCGTCTGCCTGCTCTCGCCGTCGGTCATCGAGCCGATCCAGAAGCTCAAAGTCAACCACATGGGCAATCACAATCCGCGCCTGCATACCGACGAGGTGCTGATCGCGCTCGCCGTCGAAGCATCGAAAGACAAAACGGCGGCGCTGGCGCTCGAACAGCTTCCGAAGCTCCGCGGCACGGAAGCGCACTCCACCGTGATCCTTTCCCGCGTGGACGAAAACGTCTTCAAAAAGCTCGGCGTCAACCTCACTTGCGAGCCGCAGTATCAAACGAAAAAACTCTATCACGGAAATTAGTGAATTGTCAAGAGAAGTGCAACACTTTGTTTAATTCAACATCCCATAAATCC
>CALEJO010000065.1 GCA_937898155.1 uncultured Clostridia bacterium
CCGCTTCGAGTCCCTTTTCCGCGATCATCATGCCGTAGCGGAACGTCGCGTTGGAAAGTGCCACCGTGGACGTATGCGGCACCGCGCCGGGCATATTGCCGACGCAATAATGCACGATGCCCTCCTCGATGAAGATCGGATCGTCGTGAACCGTCACGTGGCTGCTCTCACAGCATCCGCCCTGGTCGATCGCGATATCGACGATGACCGCGCCTTTTTTCATCAGCTTCAAATGCTCGCGGCGAATGAGCTTCGGCGTCGCACCGCCCGGGATCAGCACGGAGCCGATCACGAGGTCCGCCTCCGCGAGCGCGCGGCGGATATTTGCTTCGGTCGAATACAGCGTCGTCACGGACGCGCCGAAAATGTCTTCGAGATAGGCAAGGCGGTTGGGGTTGACGTCGAGAAGCGTCACCTGTGCGTCGATGCCGACCGCGGCTTTCGCGGCATACGTGCCCGCGACACCGCCGCCGATGATAACGATCTTGCCGCGCTCCACGCCCGGCACACCGCCGAGCAGAATGCCGCGCCCGCCGAATTCTTTTTCGAGATATTTGGCACCCTCCTGAATGGAAAGGCGTCCCGCGATCTGGCTCATCGGACGCAGGCAAGGCAGATTGCCCTTGTCATCCGTGATCGTTTCAAACGCGACCGCCTTGACGCCCTTTTGAAGCAGGACGTCCGCGAGCGCCGGATTCGCCGCCAGATGCAGATAGGTATAGAGAATTTGCCCCTCTTTCAGATAGTCATATTCACACGGCTCGGGCTCTTTGACCTTCACGATCAGATCGGAAGCGTCGAACACCGTTTTCGCGTCCGCCATCATCGTCGCGCCTGCGGCGAGATATTCCGCGTCGGAAAAGCCGGCGCCCTCTCCTGCGTGCGTTTCGACCAGCACAGTATGCCCTTTCGCGACGAACGCCGCCACATTATCCGGCGTGAGTCCGACGCGATATTCATGATTTTTCAGTTCTTTTGTGGCTCCGATGATCATAGGTTTTCTCCATTTATTTCAAATAATTGCTTGCATCATAACACAATTTTTTGCGCTTGTCAATGGATTTTTGCAACAAGCTCGGGCGAATCGTCATTCTGCTCTCCGCCGCCGATTCCGTAAAGCGCCAACATCCGGCGATTCACTTGTTCTACGGAAAAGCGCTCATCCAAACACGGAGATTCACCGTGATGCAAAATCCGCTCTGTCAAGTCGGACGGATCGGACAAATCAAACATATTGTCATTCAGCAGATCTCTGTGCCCGCGAATATACGACGCGATGCAAGGTGTGCCGCTCGCCAAACATTCCATAAGCGCAACGGGAAGACCTTCCCGCCTTGACGGATGCACAAAGAGGTCGGTCACTTTGAGCAGTTCATCAATGTCATCTCGGTATCCGAGCAAATAGAGCGGCACATGTTTCTTTTTTGCAAGCCGCCTTAATTTTTTCTCGTTCGGTCCGTCACCCGCGATCATATAGTGATAACGTGGATCGCCGATCCGCTCCAGCGCTTCGATCACAGCCCGATGATTTTTGTTATCGTTCAATTCTCCGACAGAAAGAAGCAGGATCGCATCCGACGGCACGCCAAGCATTTGCCGTTTTGCCGCGCGGTCCGGCGCGGCATTCGCAAATTTTTCGATATTCACGCCGACGCCAGGCACATACTCGATGCGGGAAGCGTGCAGCTTTTTCTTTGCAAATGCGTAGTCCTCTGTGTTGATCGTGATCAAAAGATCAGTGAAACGGGCGCAAATCTTCTCGACGGGATAATATATCCAATGCGAAAGCGGCGCACCGCAGTAGAAATGAAAGCCGTGCGCGGTATAAAAAATGCGCATGCCATTTTTACGAAACGAGCGACAGCACAGGCGGGTATATGCTGCGGCAACCGGCGTATGACAATGCACAACATCGTATCCATTTTCTGCCACAAGCTTGCTGAGCGCTTTCGCCGCGCTCAAATTTTCGACGGCGAACGGATTTCGCGAAAACGGAACCGTATAAACACGGCATCCCCACGTCTGATAGCACGCAGGGACGGGAAAATCGGTATCATTTGTCGCAAGATCGACAGTATATCCCGCATCCAGCAGGGCTCGGATGATCGAAGCAAAAAAGGACATTGCCCTGCCGATCGTCGTGATATATAAAATGCGCACGGATATATTCCTCCGATGATGTCTTTTTAGTCTGCTCCGTTTGCTTTATTTTAGTATAACTGATTTATTTCTCTCTGTCAAGACAAATATTTTTCGTGCGGGATATCGGCGGCACCTGTATAAAAAACGAAAAGACGCACCTCACCTCGAATCGGTTCTGAACGAGTCCAAATGAAATCCGGAAGTCTCCGTTTTTCTTCAGCATTTCGTGATCCCTCTGTATATTGTGGTCAGGGCTTTGGTCAAGACTGAATGTAAGGTCAAAAACACATTTTCGCCGGGGCATCTTTGACTGTGGGGTCATTTACACCCGTTAGTAAATAAACTCCCGCCTATGTTTCTGCACCTTACTTCCGATATTCAATTTTCCAAGGGTTTAAGCCATTTTCCAGCCACCCCTGATTTCAATTCTCAGACGGCAACAAACCGAAAATTTCTCGGACGATCTGCGCCGGTAAAATTGGTCTGTCTGCCCCATTTCAAAAACTGCTAAACTGCGGAACTGCGGAAATCAGCAGACAATTTTGCTTCGATTTTCATCTGCTTCCGGTAGCTGGACTGCCCTCCCGGATAGCTCGATTTCTGGCCTCCTCTTCCGTTTCTCCCTCGAACACCGGATACTCCAGAAGCAGTTTTATCTCTTCGCCGTCCAGCTCACGAAGTGCTCCCAGTGTGGCAAACTCCTCAGGATGTTCGATCAGCCGTGTTATGGCAGCGTTGAAGAACTCATCATAAGTCATTTGATATTTCGCTGTCAGCTCGTCAAGAGCTTTTTTCTTTTCCTCTGAAAACTGAAATTCAAATACCCAGTACTGTATTACTTTTTCCATTCTGATCGCCTTACCTCCTCCCCGGTAACCTTGCAAGGTGTCCAGCGGTGGTTGATCACCTTATCGTCTTAACATAAGATGTACGGTCATCTTAAAATCGAAGTGTTAACCTTGCAAGATGTACACAGGGGCGTGTACGCCTTACCGCCTTAAAGTAAGATGTACGTTCATCTTAAAATCGGAGCGGTAACCTTGCAAGATGTTCAACCAGGCTTTGTACGCCTTGCAATGTTGCAAGATGATCACCATAAATTTAAGATGGTCTTGCAATATTGCAAGATGCACACAGGGTCGTGTACTTCTTGCCGCCTTACTTTTTTCAGGTCTTAATCCAAAGGTATAAAACCTCGACCGCATCAAAAAAAGTCGCTTAGAACGCAAATTTCGCGGTCGAATTTTTCCGCCTTTTTTCTTCGATCAATAATCCAGTAAATAAACACCCTCGTTGCCACGTTTTCGACCCGACAACAGTGGCTGTTTAATCATCCTCCGGGAACTCGTCATCATCGGGGAACTCATCAAAGTCATCGGATTCATCTTCCGCCGAGCTGAGGACAAAGATTCTGTCTTTTGCCAGTCCTTCAAATTCCGAAAAAGAGAACGTGATAACACTGTGCTCCGGAATAAAGGTGCCTTTGAGCCGGTAGGTCTTATTGATATCCAGACCGACTGATCTCAGAACACCTTCCACAAACTGCTTGCTGTGGATTCGGAACATGACATTGCTCGACAGAAAATTCTTCGGAACGGCAAAGGACAATTTCTGCTTTTCACTGCACGGCGCAATGGCGAGGCTGTCTCCCTCCTCGCTTAAAAACAGTCCGATGAACGGCGGCTCCCGAAGAAGCCGGATCACATCCTTGCCAATGTTAACGCACTTGTCTCCGCCTTTAAAGGATATTGTCGGTCTGTACGCTGCCGGTTTCTGAGATTGCTGTTCCTGCGTCATTGCTTTCTCCTTCCGCATTAATTGCTTCCGCTTTCGCCCTATCTTTCATAGCATCCGAATAAGTCTTTCCGAGACTGCTTGTGATGTAGTCATCGAAAGGCTCATAGTCCTGTGTCGGATGGGAAGCCATATAATCACTGTAGGTTTT
>CALEJO010000066.1 GCA_937898155.1 uncultured Clostridia bacterium
GCGCAAACTTTCATCCGAGCGGCTCTTTTGCGACGCTTTTCTCCCGAGAAAAGCGGATTTTTCCCGTCAAAGAAAAAGTTGGCGTTTCTCAAAGAAAAGCGAAAAAATCGGTTGACAATGCCGTTTGAAATAAGCTATAATAATAAATAATACTTATATTGCGGGAATATGTCCCGCGACGGGGGATTTTATGATCAAAAGCATGACCGCCTACGGCCGCGCGAAAGAAGAGATCGGCGGGCGCAATATCCTTGTCGAAATCAAATCCGTGAACAATCGCTATCTCGATTGCAGCGTCAAATTGCCGCGTCTATTTGGCTTTCTCGAAGATAAAATCAAGTCCTATCTCAGCGCGAAAGGCGTTTCGCGCGGCAAAGTGGACGTGTTTGTTTCCATCGACATTCTCGAAGAAGAGGGCGTCTCGATCGAAATCGACCGCGCCTATACGGAAAGCTACCTCGCGGCGCTCCGCCGGCTCGCCGCCGATTACGATTTGCCGGACGACATCACCGTCATGAAGGTCGCGGAAAACCGCGACGTGTTCGCCATCACGAAAGCCGATGACGATATGGAGCGCGAATGGCAGAACCTGCTCCCCGTGCTGGAAGAGGCGACGAACGCGTTTCTCGCCGCGCGGGAACGCGAAGGCGCCAACATGAAAGCCGACATCCTCACCAAAAAAGCGCGCGTCATGGAGCTCGTCGCGCAGATCGGTCCGCTCTCCGAGGCGGACAAAGCGGCGCAATATGAAAAACTCCTCACGCGGATTCGTCAAATGCTCGGCGACGTCAGCGTGGACGAGGGGCGGCTCATCACCGAGTGCGCGCTTTACGCCGATAAGATCGCCGTGGACGAAGAGCTTGTGCGGCTCGCTTCGCACTTCGAGGCATTTGACGCGATCGTCGCGTCGGGCGACGCCGTCGGCAGAAAGCTCGACTTCCTGCTTCAAGAGATCAACCGCGAAACGAACACGATCGGCTCGAAGGCGTGCGACCTCGCGATCGCGAAGATCGTCGTCGAGATCAAGAGCGAGCTCGAAAAGATCCGCGAGCAAATCCAGAATATCGAATAAACACCGAAAGAGGGCATTCTCATTATGATGAAATTTATCAGCATCGGCAACGGCAATATGGTCGCCGCGCATCGCGTCATCGCCATCGCGAGCCCCGATTCCGCGCCGATCAAACGACTGATCCAGGATTCGCGCGACGGCGGTCGCGTCATCGACGTTTCCTGCGGCAGACGCACCCGCTCCGTGATCATCACGGATAGCGACCACGTCATCCTCTCCGCCATCAAGGCGGAAACCATCTCCACCCGTCTCAACGGACAGGAGCAGGAGGATGACGAAGAGATGGAAGAAGAATGACGGGGGCGGCTATGGCAAAAAAAGGACTTCTCTTTATTATATCCGGCCCCGCCGGCAGCGGCAAGGGCACGATCGTCAGCCGCGTGCGGGAGCTCGCGGAATTCGACTTTTCCGTTTCCGCGACGACGCGCGCCCCGCGTCCCGGCGAGATCGACGGCGTGCATTATCACTTCATCGACCGCGCGCGGTTTGAGGAAATGATCAGGAACGACGAATTGCTCGAACACGCGGAATACGTCGGCAACTATTACGGCACGCCGCGCAAGCCCGTCGAGGAAACGCTCGCCGAGGGTAAAAACATCATTCTCGATATCGAGGTGCAGGGCGCGATGCAGGTCAAGGCGAAAATGCCCGAAGCCATCATGATCTTCGTCCTGCCGCCCGATTTCAAAACGCTGCTCGGCAGAATCCGCGGGCGCGGCACCGAAAGCGAGGAGGTCATTTCGCTCCGGATGCAAAAGGCGCGACTCGAAATTTCCCTCTTTGACCACTACGATTACGTGGTCGTCAACCGCGAGGGAGCCGTCGAGGACGCCGCTCAGGAGGTCCTCTCCATTCTGCGCGCCGAGCGGCTCAAAACGTTCCGCAACGGAGACATTCCCGCACAATTTTTCGATTGATCGACACAATGTGTTAAGATAAGGAGTAAATTATGATTTCACCTTCCACCGAACAACTCACGAGCGGCAAATTCAATCGCTATTCTCTCGTCATCGCCACGGCGAAATGCGCCCGTCTCATCACCGATGAATACGTCGCGCAGAGAGAAAAAGCCGAAAAGATGATCGCCGACAAAAAGACCGACAAGAGCATCGCGTCGATGATCGCGAGCGACATCCGCGACAACAAGGCGGTCGAAAACGCCGTGCAGAAGCTCTATAAGGACGAATATCGCGTCATCCTGCCCGGCGAAGAGAACCCGGTCGTTCTCGGAAGCTGACAAAACGCGCGACGCGGAAAGGAGGGGAGCAAGAGTTGGACCCGACCGTCATGACGCTTGGCGTCCATATTCTCGACGTCCCTTATCCGCTTGACGTCGAATATACCTATTACGTCCCCGACACGCTGGAACCGTCGTTCCGCGTCGGGGAGTTCGTGCTGGTTCCGTTCGGCGGCGCCAATAAAAAGCTCTGCGCGCTCGTCACCTCGATCGGTGACGCAGGCACGCTTTCCGCCGAGGAACGCGCAAAGCTCAAACCCGTGCTGGCGCTCGTGAACGAGCCCTTGGCGCTCGACGACGAAATGCTCGCGCTCGTCGCGTTTTTACGCGACCGAACGCTCTGCTCTTACGGAGACGCCGTGCGGCGACTCATTCCCGCGGACGCGTTTGCGCGCGCGAGCGAGGTCTATTCCGCGGCGGAGCCGCCCGACGAGATGCCCGCGCTCAACGCGAAAGCGTCGGCGATCTATTCCTATCTGCGCGAACATTCCCCCGCCTCCGCCGAGAAAATGGAGGCGGAATTCGGCGCGGACGTGCGCAAAGTGCTTCGCACGTTTCTTTCGGAGGGGCTCGCCGTCGCCGATACGCGCATCCGCGAGGCAACCGGCGCCACCGTCGAGATCGCGACCGCGATCCCCGATGCCGATCTCTCCACGCTTTCCCGCCCGCGCACGCCGGAGGCATACCGCCGGCTTTATGAAACGCTGCTCGACCGCGGCGCGACCGAAACGAAAACGCTGACGGAAATGGGCTTCAAGCCCGCCCAGATCAAAGCCGTGCAAAAGCGCGGACTCATCACGCTCGAAAAAATCGAGACGCTCCGTGATTCCTATCAGGATTTCGCCGGCGATCCGAAGCCGCTGAATTTGACCGACGAGCAACAAGCCGCCCGCGACACGCTTGCCGCGCTGATGGACGAGGGTGCGCCCCGCGCCGCCCTGCTTTACGGCGTGACGGGTAGCGGCAAAACGAGCGTCATTCTCTCTCTTTGCGAAAAAACCGTCGCCGAAGGCAAAACGGCGATTATTCTCGTTCCCGAGATCGCGCTGACGCGCCAGTCGGTCGCGATCTTCATCTCCCGCTTCCCGGGACGGACGGCAGTCATTCACTCGGGGCTGTCCGACGGCGAGCGGTTCGACGCGTATAAACGCATCCGACGCGGAGAGGTTTCCGTCGTGCTCGGCACGCGCTCCGCGATTTTCGCGCCGCTTCCGAATATCGGTCTCATCGTGATCGACGAGGAGCAGGAAGCGACCTATAAATCCGATATGTCCCCCAAATATCACGCGCGCGACGTGGCGAAGCACCGCGCCGCCGCGCATCGGGCGCTTTTACTGCTCGCGTCCGCCACGCCGTCCATCGAGAGCTTTTACGAAGCGGAGCGCGGGCGGTATGCGCTCGTCAAGCTGACGCATCGCTACGCCGGCACCGAGCTGCCCGCTGTCACGATCGCGGATATGCGGCAAACGAACCCGACCGCAAACGCGATGCTCGGTCCCGTTCTGTGCGAGGCGCTGTGTGAAACGCACGAGGCGGGCAATCAATCCATGCTCTTTCTCAATCGCCGTGGCTATCACCGCCAGCAGACCTGCCGCGCGTGCGGCGAAACGATGCTCTGCCCCAACTGCTCCGTCGCGCTGACGCATCACAAAACGCGACTCGGCAGTCGGCTCGTCTGCCATTATTGCGGCTATTCGATCCCCGCGCCGCGCTTCTGCCCGCATTGCGGAAGCGAGCATCTCGATTTTTCCGGCTACGGCACGCAGCTGGTCGAAGAAGAACTCGCCACGCTTTTGCCCGACGCGAAAGTCGCCCGCATGGACGCGGACACGACGCAGGAGCGCTTTTCGCACGACGCGATCGTCGAGGCGTTCGCCGCGGGCAAGCAGGATTTGCTTGTCGGCACGCAGATGATCGCCAAGGGGCATAATTTCCCAAAGCTCAAACTGGTCGGCGTTGTCGCGGCGGACAATTCCCTCTTTCTCGACGATTTCCGCGCCAACGAGCGCACCTTTTCGCTGATCACGCAGGTGATCGGACGCGCGGGACGTGCCGGCGGTGGCGGAAGTGCCGTCATCCAGACCTATAACCCCGACAACGAAACGATCCGCCGAGCCGCCGCGCAGGACTACGAGGCGTTTTACCGAAACGAGATCGCCGTGCGGCGCGCGCTCACGTTCCCGCCGTTTTGCGATATCGCCGTCTTTTCGTTCGCGTCGGATGAGGAATCCGCGCTCCGCACCTTTGCCGCCGAATTTGCCGACGGACTCAAAGCGGCGGCGGATCGCGCCAAGGACGTGCCGCTCGTCGTCTACGGACCGTTCGAGGCGCCCGTCTTCAAGATCAAAAACAAATTCCGCATGCGGCTCGTGCTGAAATTCAAAATGAGCCGCGCGTCGCGTGCGCTTTTCTCGGAACTGCTCGTCACCTACGGCAAAAAAGCCCACAAGGTCGCGGTCTCCGTCGATATCAATCCCATCAATTTTTAAGCGAGGTTTGCTATGGCATATCTGAACATTCTGACCGAAAAAGAGCCGGCGCTCCGCAAAATCAGCCGCCCCGTGACGGAGATCACGCCGCGCGTGCTCACCCTGCTCGACGACATGACGGAAACGATGCGCCGCGCGGACGGCGTGGGACTCGCCGCGCCGCAGATCGGCGTGCTTCGCCGTATCGTCGTCATCGAAGTCGATCCGGGCAAGGTCTATGAGCTCATCAATCCCGAAATTCTCGAAACCTCCGGCACGCAGACCGGCAGAGAGGGTTGCCTCTCCGTGCCCGAAAAGCAGGGCATCGTCACGCGCCCGTCCTACGTTCGCGTCAAGGCGCTCGACCGCACCGGCACCGAACGCATCATCGAGGGCACCGACCTGCTTGCGCGGTGTCTCTGCCATGAGATCGACCATCTCGACGGCGTTTTGTATATCGACCGCGCCAGCAAGATCATCTATTCCGACGAGGAAGACGAAGAAGAGGAGTAAACCATGCGTATTGTCTTTATGGGCACCCCCGAATTTGCCGAGGTCGCACTCCGTGCGATCGCGGACACGTTCCCCGATCAAATCGTGGGCGTCGTCACCCGCGTCGATATGCCGAAAAATCGCGGGCACGCGCTGACGCCGCCGCCCGTCAAGGTCGCGGCGCTCTCCCTCGGCATCCCCGTCTTTCAGCCGGTCAATCTCAAAGCCGAAAACTTCGCCGACACGCTCGCCTCGCTCGCGCCCGATCTGATCGTCGTCGCCGCCTACGGCAAAATCCTGCCGAAATACGTGCTGGACGCGCCGCGGCTCGGCTGTATCAATATCCACGGCTCTCTGCTCCCGAAATATCGCGGCGCCGCGCCGATGCAACGCGCGATCATGGCGGGCGAGCCCGTCATGGGCGTGACGATCATGCGCATGGCGGAGGAGCTCGACACGGGCGATATGTTTGAAAAGGGCGAGATCGCGCTCGACGGCACGGAGTCCTTCGGCGAGATCCACGACCGACTCGCCGCGCTTGGCGCCAAGCTCGTCGTGCATACGATGCACGCGCTCGAAGACGGCACCGCCGTCGCCGTTCCGCAGGATGACGCGCTCTCCACTTACGCGGACAAGCTGACAAAAGCCGACCGTCTCCTCGACTTTTCCGCGCCCGCCGAAACCATTCATCATAAGATCCGCGCGCTGTCACCCGCGCCGTGCGCGGAAGCGCTTTTGCGCGGCGCGAAAGTCAAATTCGTGCGCACCGCGCTCGAAGCGGGCGACGCCGACGGCGCACCCGGCACCGTCTCCGCGCTTTCGCCGAAGGGCGACGGCACGCTGATCGTCAATACGGGGCGCGGCAAGCTGCGCGTGCTTTCCCTCATTCCCGAGGGCAAAAAAGAAATGACCGCGGGGGATTTCATCCGCGGCCGCCGCATCGAGGCGACCGATCGGTTTGAGACCGAGCCGCTCGAAGAATAAGGACACATCATGACTGCCAGAGAATCCGCTTTTCTGTCCCTGCAAAAATACGAGCACAGCGGCGTTTATCCGAACATCGAGCTTTCCTACGCGATCGAACGCGGCGGGCTCGTGGGTGCGGAACGCGCGCTCTATACCGCGCTCTTTTACGGCGTGATCGAGCGCAAACTCACGCTCGATTACTATATCGAAGCCGTCTCGTCCCGCCCGCTCGGCGAGATCGACGGCGACGTGCTCGTCATTCTGCGGCTCGGACTGTATCAGCTTCTCTATCTTTCGCGGATTCCCGAATCCGCCGCCGTCAACGAAAGCGTCGCGCTCGCGCGCCGCTTCTATGCCAAAAAGAACAGCGAGGGCTTTGTCAATGCGGTCCTGCGCGAATTTCTGCGCCGCCGCAAAACGCTTTCTCTGCCCACCCGCGAGGCGGGCTTCGGCCGCTACGCTTCGGTTGCCTATTCCGTCCCCGTGTGGATTTGCGAGCTTTGGCGCGATGCCTACGGGGAAGACACGGCAGAACGGATGCTTTCGACGCTCGACGCGCATCCGACGCTCACGCTGTCCGTCAATACGCTCAAAACCACGCGCGACGCGCTTTTGCGCGACCTCGCCGTCGCCGGCATCGACGCGGAACCGTCCGCGCTTTGCCCGACGAGCGTTCGCCTGCGAAACAATACCCCGATGGCACTGCTCGAACCGTTTTTTGACCGCGCGTTCGTGCAGGACGAAACGTCGGCGCTCTGCGCCCTCGCCGTCGGCGCCGAAGCGGGAGACACCGTGCTCGACGCCTGCGCCTGCCCGGGCGGCAAAAGCTTCGCGATGGCGATCGCCATGCAAAATCAAGGAAAAATTCTCTCCCGCGATCTGCACAAAAACAAACTCTCTCTGATCGAGTCGGGCGCCGCCCGGCTCGGCATCGACATCATCGAAACCGGCACACAGGATGCGTCCGTGCGGGACGAATCGCTCCCGCCCCTCCGCAAAATCCTTTGCGACGTGCCCTGCTCCGGGCTCGGCGTTCTCGCCAAAAAGCCTGACATCCGCTATAAAAAGCAGGAGGACATCGTGCGTCTCCCCGCCCTGCAAGCGGAGATTCTCGACGTTTCGGCGGGCTATCTCGCCGTCGGCGGCACGCTCGTCTATTCGACCTGCACGCTGAATCCCGCGGAAAACCGCGGGCAGATCGCGTCGTTTCTCGCGCGGCATCCGTCGTTTTCGCTCTGCCCGTTCCGGGTGGGCGCGCTCGACGCGCCGGACGGCATCCTCGAAGTGTTGCCGCACACGCACGGCACCGACGGATTTTTCATCGCAAAACTGAAAAGAGAGGCGTGACCGATGGAAAAAACAGATCTTCTCAGCATGACGCCCGACGAGCTGACAGACTTCGTCGTTTCGCTCGGCGAGCCGAAATTCCGCGCCAAGCAGATTCTCGACTGGCTCTATAAGGGTGCCGACTTCGACGGCATGAAAAATCTGCCGAAGTCGCTCACCGATAAACTCCGCGAAACCGCGTTCGTCGCCACCGCCAAAATCGCGCGCAAGCTCGTTTCGACGGACGGCACGATCAAATATCTCTATGAGCTTCACGACGGCGAAAAGATCGAATCCGTCTTCATGAAGTATAAACACGGTAATACGCTCTGCGTCTCCACCGAGGCGGGTTGCCCGATGGGTTGTGCGTTCTGCGCGTCCACCCTGCGCGGTCTTTCGCGCAGACTGCTCCCCTCGGAAATGCTCTCGCAGGTCATCATGACCGAAAAGGACACCGGCGAGCGCGTCGACGGCATCGTGCTGATGGGCATCGGCGAGCCGCTCGACAACTACGATAACGTGCTTCGCTTTCTGCGCCGCGCCGGCGCAGAGGACGGGCTCGGCATCGGCTTTCGCCATATTTCCCTTTCCACCTGCGGGCTCGTGGACAAGATCGAGCGCCTCGCGGACGAGGATTTGCCGATCACGCTTTCGATCTCCCTCCACGCGTCCGACGACGAAACGCGCTCCGCGCTCATGCCCGTCAATCGCCGCTGGAACATCGAAACGCTCCTGACCGCCTGCCGCGCGTATTTTGAAAAGACCGGCAGACGCATCTCCTTTGAATATACGCTCGTGCGCGGCAAAAACGACCGCGTCGAGCAGGCGCGCCGCCTCGCTGACGTGCTCTATCGCTTCTGCGCGGGGATGCCGCTCCACGTCAATCTGATCCCTGTCAATAACGTCGAGGAGCGCGGTTTTCTGCCGAGCGACAAGGCGGGCATCGCCGCGTTTGCCGCGGAGCTCGAACGCCGCCACATCAGCGCCACCGTGCGTCGTCGGCTCGGCTCCGACATCGACGCCTCCTGCGGACAACTGCGCGCGCAAGCGAATCGCGAGGAATAATTTTCCCCTCCCGTCCATATAGTGGACTATCACACTCGGAAAGGAACAAGCTATGGTCTTTTGCGGAAAAAGCGACGTCGGGATGCGTCGGCAAATCAATCAGGATAGCTTCCGGTGCATCAGCATCTGGGGCGGGGAAGCAACGCTTCTCGTCGTTTGCGACGGGATGGGCGGGCATAAAGCGGGCGAGGTCGCCAGCCGGAACGCCGTTGAACTCTTTTGCAGTGAGATCGTCGCGTCGCCGTGCTTCGCCGAAACGCCGGAGGCGATCCTCGACTTCGTGCGCCGGCTGATGGTGACCGCCGCTTCCAAAGCCAACACCGTCACCCGCCACCTCGCGCACGAATATGAGGAATATTCCGGCATGGGCACGACGCTCGTCGCCGCGCTCGTCTATCGCGGCTATCTCTATTCCATCAACGTCGGCGACAGCCGGCTCTACATCGTCACCAAATATGACGCCTATCAAGTGACCAAGGATCATTCGTTCGTGCAATACCTGCTCGATAACGGCAAGCTGACGCCGGAGGAAGCACAGAACTACCCGCAGAAAAACGTGATCACCCGCGCGATCGGCGTGGCGGACAAGCTGGAAGTCGATTTCTTCTATGCCCCGCTCGCCCCGTGGGAGCACGGCTATCTACTCCTCTGCTCCGACGGACTCACCAATTACGCGGATAATCAGATCCTCGTCGATATTCTTCACGGTTCCATGGCAAGAAGCAGGCAAAACCCCGAAGCGGAGCTTGGCAAGAAAGCAGAAATGCTGATTGCGTATGCCAACGCCAAAGGCGGCAGCGATAACATCACCGCCGTGCTGGCGCAGTTCTGACCGACAACGTGTGAGAGAAAGGATAGGACAAAGAAATGGACGTTTTCAAGAAAAATATCGGCGAAGTATTCGACGGACGATATAAAATCAATCGCACAATCGGCATCGGCGGCATGGCGCTCGTTTACGAGGCGACCGACCTCGCCACCAATAAGCGCGTCGCGATCAAAATGCTCAAAGACTCGATCTCCGACAATCCACAGGCGCTCAAACGCTTCATCAACGAATCCAAAGCGGTCGCGATGCTCAATCACCCGAACATCGTCAAGATCGTGGATATTTCCGTCAAGACCGAGCATAAATTCATCGTGATGGAATATATCAACGGCATCACCCTGCGCGAATATATGGACTGCAAAGGCGCGCTCGGCTGGCGCGAAGCGACCGAGTTCATCTCGCAGATTCTGCTCGCGCTCGACCACGCGCATATGAAGGGCGTCATTCACCGTGACATCAAGCCGCAGAACATCATGGTCATGGAGGGCGGCGTCATCAAGGTGACAGACTTCGGCATCGCCAAGATCCCGAACGCCGAAACCGTGACGATGGCGGATCACGCCGTCGGCACGATCTACTATATCAGTCCCGAACAGGCGCGCGGCAAGAAGATCGACGAACGCAGTGACTTATATTCCCTCGGCGTCATGTTCTACGAAATGGTGACGGGGAAGCTCCCGTTCCTCGCGGAAAACTCTTACGGCATCATGCTCAAACACATCAGCGACGATCCGACGCCGCCGCGCAAGCTCCAGCCTGCCCTGCCGCTCGGCATCGAGCAGATCATTCTCGGCGCGATGGAAAAGGACGTGGACAACCGCTATCAGAGCGCGTCGCAGATGCTCCGCCATATCTATCGCATCAAAAAAGATCCGACCACCATTTTCCAAAAGCAAACGCCCGCGCCGCGCACGCCCACAGCGGACGTCGCGATCCGGCGCACCACGGTGCATCCCGGCGAAAGCCAGGAACTCAGCGCCGTCCGTGCCGCCGCGCAACAGACGCCGCCTCCAACCAAAAAGCCGACGCCGCGTTCCGCGCCCGCAAGCGCGCCTCGCCGCAAAAAGGACGGCGTGCCCTTCTCCGTCGTGGTCATCATTTGCATCGTCTTCCTGCTTCTCGCCGCGCTGGGCTTCTGCCTGCTCATCGGGATGCTCTATCAGAATAAACTCGCCGAGCCGGTGCTTTCGCTCTCCTTGCCCTCTGTCGGACAAGCCGCGCGCGCCGCAAACTCGCTTTTGAGGGCGTTCCGTCTATGATAGAACGTCCGTCTGCCCTGCTCCTCTCCGGCGTCGGCGGGCTCTATACCGCGCTGACCGAGACGGGCGAAACGCGCACCTGTCGCGCGAAAGGCGCCTTTCGCAAAGCAAAAATGTCTCCTCTCGTCGGCGACCGCGTCTATTTGCGTGAGCCGGAGGCCGAGGGGGAAGATTATCTGATCGAAGAAATTTTGCCGCGCAAAAACGCGCTGATCCGACCGCCGATCGCCAATCTCGACATGCTGTTTGTCGCGTTTGCGCCGCATCACCCCGAACCGAGCACGCTCTATCTCGACAAGCTCCTCTCGATCGCCGTTTTTCACGGGATCCGTCCCGTCGTGATCATCACGAAGCACGACCTCGACGACGGCGTTGCCGCGCATTATGCCGATATTTATCGCAAAGCGGGCTTTGCGGTGTTTCTCTGCTCGTCCCTTGACGGCGACGGCATCGCGCCGCTCGCCGCGTTCGTTCGCGAACAACAAGGGCTTTGCGCCTTTGCCGGCGCGTCCGGCGTCGGAAAATCCACGCTCATGAACGCGCTTTTCCCGAAGCTCGCTCTCACCACGGGCGCTCTTTCCGAAAAGATCGCGCGCGGCAAGCACACGACGCGCGCCGTTTCGCTTTATCCGATCGACGAAAGCGAGCATCCGACGCGGTTTATCGCGGATACGCCCGGCTTTTCCATGCTGGATTTCATCGAATTTGATTTTTATTCGCTCGAAGATTTGCCGCACTGCTTCCCCGAATTTGAAGCGCATCTCTCCGAATGTCGCTACACCGATTGCACACACACGAAAGAAGAGGAATGTGGCATCACGCAAGCCGTGCGTCGCGGCGAGATCGCCCGCGAGCGCCACGAAAGCTATCTTTCGATCTATCAGGATTTGGCGAGCAAAAAGCCATGGGAGAAGAAATGAAAAATCCCCTTTTCAGGGGATTTTTTCTTTTCCGCTTTTCTTTGCGAAAAGAAAAGCTTGACAAAAGAAACGCGTTGTGCACTTGGCTTAAAGTTTACACAAACTTTGAGCCGTGTGGGCGCTCCGCGCCGGTAGCGCACTCGCATTTCGCGCGAAGCGCCGGAAGTCAAATCTTTTATACTTCGGTCGAGCGGAACGCTCGCGGGCTTT
>CALEJO010000067.1 GCA_937898155.1 uncultured Clostridia bacterium
CGCTCGTGCCGCTCCGTGAGAACAAGGTCGCGTCCTATCCGAACACCTGGTCCCGTTCCGCGACGGATATTTCCACGAACGGTCCGTTCCGCGTCAAGAAGTTCTCGTCCAATATTCACGAGATCATGGTGCTGGAACGCTCGAAATATTACTATCTGAATCAAGACGTTTCGACCGAGGCGATCGACAAATTCGTCATTCCGTTCCGGCTCACGATCCATTGCGACCTGCCGCTCGATAACGAGGTCGTCTATACGGCGGACACGCTCGACGACATCCGTTCGCTCTTCGAGAACGACGGGGTCTTCTACGTGACGGGGCTGACCGCCTCGACCATCACGGGCTATTCCTCCAAGGTTCTCGAAACGGCGAAAGAAGCGTCCACGTTCGTTTACTATTTCAATACCTCCTCCAAGGTTTTCAAAGAGCCCGTCGTCCGTCAGGCGCTTTCGATGGCACTGGACCGCAGAGAGATCGCCGAAATGATCGGTTGTGGCGTGACGCCGGCGACCGGACTGCTGAACGATAAGGTCGTCAATACGAAGCGCGGCACGTCGTTCCGCAAGGAAGGCGGCGAAGTGATCAGCACCACCGGCGATATCGAGGGCGCGAAACAGCTTCTCAAAGAGGCGGACATCTGGCCCGAGGATTACGACGAGATTTATCTGGTCGTCCGCGCCGACGAGATCAACGACAGCTACCGTTCCCAGCAGATGGGCTTTATGAATAAGGAAAAAGCGATCGCGCAGTATACGAAATCCGTTTGGGAGAAGCTCGGCTTCGCCGTGACGATCCTGACCGCGACGAACGACGAATACGAGAAATGCTACGATACGGGCGACTACGACGTGATCGGGCTGGATTATCAGATGATCTCGACGCTTCCGCTCTATGATCTCGCACAGTTCGCGAAGGATTACAGCGGCAACGTGAAGATGATGACCTCCGGCGTGGCGGGCTTTGACGCTTCGCTCGGCAAAAACGTGTATTATCAGCATATGCCGCACATGACCGGCTACGACAGCGAGACGTTCAACGCGCTGATCGACGAGGCGTATGCGACGACCGACGCGTCGGATCGCGCGGACCTGCTCCACGAGGCAGAGAAACAGCTTCTCACCGATTGCGCGGTGGTGCCGATTATCTTCAACGCGAACGCATATGCGATTTCGAATAAGCTCTCCGGCACGACCACGAACTATTGGGGCGCACAGATTTTCACAAGCACCGAGCTGAAAGATTACGTGCAGTATCTGCCGTCCGTCAAGGAAGCCGCTCAGAAAGCGGCGGAAAGCGAACAATAATCCCGAATCCGAAAAGACCTTCGCCGCGGCGAAGGTCTTTTTTTGTCAAAAAATGCTGGAAAACCGGAAGCTTTCCAGCTCGCGCAGGCGGCGAAGCCCGTCTTCGAGCGACAGCACGGCGAGCGAAAAATCGTCACCGTCGTTATTCTGAAACGCGTTATAGAGGGATACGACCGCTTCGTCGGCGCGATTGACGTTCTCGTAGCCGGCGGTCAGCGCGATGCGCGGCACGGCGCGGTCCCACGCCTGCCACAGCGCATCGACGGAATGTCCGATCTCGTCTTTTTGCGCGTCAAACTGCGCCTGCGACCGCGGCAGGGACGCGGTCAGATCGAGAAGCGCGTCGATCTTGCCGCAAAGGGCAGTCATATTGAAGATCACAAAAGCGATCACCGCGAGCGCGAGCGCCAGTGCGACGATAAACGATTTCATTTCGGCTCCTTTCGGACGATGCGGACGGTGCCGCTGTCGTCTACGGTCATGAGAAATACGTCCTTGCGGTGGACGTGCCGCTTTTTCAACTCTTGCTCCACCCACGCGGCGGTTTTTCCCGCGCCGTCAAGCCCGTAGGACAGCAGATGCCCGTCGATCACGAGCGTGTGGGCGATGCCCGTATCTTGCGCGGGTAGCTTCATGTCGGTGCGCACGACGGTCTTTTGCCCGTCTTTGGGAAAGACGGAGATCTGCCCGTTCTGCTCTAAAATCGCGTAATCCACCTCATCGGGCGCGGCGATCCCCTGCAATCGCAGAGCGCAGAGCAGGTCCTCCATGCTGAGCCGCAGACGCGCCATTTCCTTTTGATCGATCACGCCGCGCCGGATCACGATGCCCGGCTTGCCGTCGAGCACGCGCTTCATCAGCGCGCTTTTCGTCGAGAGAAACGACAGGATGATTTCGAGGCAGAGGATCGTCAGGATCGGGATCACGCAAAAAAGAATCGGGATGTTTGCGTTGGTGAGCGGAAATGCTGCCATTTCCGAGAGAAGCAGTGTCGTCACGAGCTCGGAAAGCTGTAATTCGCCGATTTGGCGCTTGCCGGTCAGGCGCATTCCGCCGACCAAAAGCAGATAAATTAAGATCGTGCGAATGAAAACGGCGACCATAAGAGACCTCTTTTCGGGGGAAAAATCCCCTTTTTTCTTATTATTTATGAAAAAACGAAAAATATTTATTGAAAAATTTACCTCATTGGGTTATAATGATACTGCTATATTATCTCTTGCGGAAAGGCGGAATGGAGAGAATGGAAGATTACAGCCAGGATATGTCGGTAGAATATAAGGTGCCGTTCAGCTCGCTCGTCGAGGAATTCAAGCTCGAAGAGCTCTACCGCCCCGAGGGAAAACCCGTGATGATCAAAAGCCCGGACATCAGCCGCCCGGGGCTCGCGCTTTGTGGCTTTTTTGAATGCTTCGACCCGAAGCGGATCCAACTGATCGGAAACGCGGAGCATCACTATCTCGCGTCGCTGTCCTCCGAGGAGCGCGCCTATCATATGGAACAATTCGCCGGACTGCACCCGCCGGCAATCATCGTGACGACGGGACTTTCGGTTTTCGACGAAGTGCTGGACGCGGCAAAAAAATACGGTATCGCGCTCGCGCGGACGAAGGAGCTGACCTCCGCGTTCCAGGCGGCGCTGATCGGCTCGCTGAGTCTGAGCTTGGCACCCCGCATCACGCGCCACGGCGTGTTCGTCGAGGTTTACGGCGAGGGCGTTCTGATCCTCGGCGAAAGCGGCGTCGGCAAGAGCGAAACCGCGATCGAGCTGGTCAAACGCGGTCACCGTCTGATCGCCGACGACGCGGTGGAGATCAAACGTGCCTCCGCGAAAACGCTCGTCGGCACGTCGCCCGCGATCATCCGCCACTTCGTCGAGCTTCGCGGCATCGGCATCGTGGACGTGCGTCGCCTTTTCGGTATGGGCGCTGTCAAGCTCTCGGAAAAGATCGATATGGTGATCAAGCTCGAACAATGGGATCAAAACAAGGTCTACGATCGCATCGGGCTCGAAACGGAAACGACGAATATCCTCGGCATCGAGGTCCCGACGACGACGATCCCTGTCCGTCCCGGACGAAATCTCGCGATCATTCTCGAAATCGCGGCGATGAACAACCGTCAGAAAAAAATGGGATACAATACCGCCGAAGAATTCAATAAACGGCTGATGGAACAAATGTCACAGCCGAAAGAGGAACTGTAAACCGATATGGCAAAAGAAATTACTTCAAAGTCGTTCGCTTTGCGTCCGGTGTGGCTCACGCTCGTTTTTTGCGCGGCGCTCGGACTCGGCGGGCTGGACCTGATCTACGGCACGACGCTGATCGGCGCCGTGCTTATCATGGCGGCGGCAGGCATCTACGCCGTGATTGCCTCGCTGTGTCGGCCGGTGCTGTCCGTGCTGTGCGCGGCGGGAGGCGTCGGCATTTTGCTGGCGGTCGCGGATACCGCTCCGCACGCGCTGATCGGCGCCGCGTTTGTCGCGCCGGCGGTCGTGATCGCGCTTTCGGTGCGAAAGAAAAAAGAAAAAACAGCGACCGTTTTGCTGGCAGGCGTGTCGCTGATCGTCTATCTTTTTATGCTCCTGCTGATCTGTCGCGCGGTGGCGGGACAGCCGACCGCGCCGAAGGAGATGCTTGCGGAGCTTGCCGCATGGTATGACTCCCTGCGGCTTGCGGTCAAGGAAGTCCTTGCCGAAGCGCTCGACGCACTGCCGCAGGAGCAGATCGCAATGCTTGAAAAAATGAGCGGCACAGCGTTTTCCGAGGTGCGCGGAACATTTCTCGAACTGACCGACGATCTGTTCGGCACGATCCGCCTGCTCTCGCCGGGCATCCTTTTGATGCTGACGGAAATCCTTTCGTATCTCGCGGTCGAATTTTTCTGTGTCGCGACGCGCGTTTCGCATCTCGACGCGCTGATCCCCGAGGCACGTTGGCGCATTTTGCCGACGTCCGTGACGGCGATCGTGTTTTACGGTTGCTCGCTTCTTTTCGTCGTGACGATGTTCTTCTCCGGAACGGTCGCGACGGGCATCTGTTTCATCGCGGAAAATCTGCTTCTGGTGCTTCTGCCCTGCATGGTGCTCTGCGGCTTCCGCGGGATCGGAGCGCGGCTCCGTCATCCGCAAACGCGCGGAAGAATGCTCTTTTTGCTCCTGCTTTTTGTCGCCGGATTCTTTTTCCTTTTCTTTATGGCGATCCCGGCGATTCTGATTACCGCCGCCCTGCTCGGCGCGCGGGATATTCTTGCCATCCGTTCGGCGGAAGCCGAATCCGAAGCATCCGATGAAGACAGGCAGTGATCGCACGATCTCTGCCGGAAAGGAAAGGATTTTATGCCGGATAAAAACAATCGACCGAAACAGCATCTTGCTTCGCCCGGGACGATCGTCTGCGGCGCGTGCGGCGTGATCGCTTTGGCGGTCAATGTGCTTCTTTGTCTCCGGACGACGTGGGAGCCGCGCGTGATCCTGCTCGGAACGCTGAGTGCGTATGTGTTTGTTTTGGCACTGACGGCGTTGCTCGGGCTTCTCAGCCGCAACCACGGCAAAGAGGGCGGGGAGTTGCACGGCTCGGTGCTGGGCGCCTTGCTGCTCGATTTTTTGCAGAGATGCTCGTTCCCTGTTTTGCTTTGTGACGAAAGCGGGAAGATCGCGTGGTATAATACGGCGCTTTCCGCACAATTTCATTCACACAACGTGCTTTACGGAAAGTATATCGACAACATCTGTGACGCGACGATCGAGGGTATCCTGAAAGAGAAAAACGGGCTCGAACTGTCTTTTTTGTCCGATAAAGAGGTCGCGAAGGAAGACGCGCCGGTCTTTTCGGCGCTCGGCTACCGTGTCAGCTTGCGCGGAAAAACGTTTTACATCGCGATGTTTGAAGACATCAGCGAAAAAAAGGGCTTGCTTCGTCAACTCAAAGACGAGGAAACGCTCGTCGCTTACGTCATCATCGATAATCTTGAAGAGCTGGTCCAGCATATGGAGGATCAGTATTCCGCCGCGTCGAACGATGTGGAGGCGATTTTGCGCGCCGATATGGAAAAAGTCGGCGGTGTGATTCGCAAATACAGTTATAATAAATTCGTTTGTGTGTTTGCCGCCAAACATCTGAAAACGTTCACAAAAGAGCGTTTTGCCGTCCTTGACGCCGTGAGAGAAATCCGTGTCGCAGAGTCCTCTCTGCCTGTGACGATCTCGATCGGCATCGCGGCGCTGCCGGGCACGCTCGCCGAAAAGGAGCGCGCAACGCAGGCGGCGCTGGATATGGCGCTCCAACGCGGCGGCGATCAGGTCGTGCTGAAAACGCCGGACGGTGTGGAATTTTACGGCGGCAAAACGAAGACCGTTCAGAAACGCACGAAAGTGCGCGCGCGTGTGATCGCGAGCGAGCTTTTGATGCTGATCTCGTCCAGCTCGAACGTTATCGTTATGGGACATCGGTTTGCGGATTTTGACGCGCTTGCATCGTGTCTCGCCGTTGTGCGGTTGGCGCGCTTCTGCGGCGTGCCGGCGGTCGTGGTCGTCGATCGGAACGATCACAATCTCGATTCGTGCTTCGCTCGTCTGAAAGGACCGGAGTATCAGAATCTTTTTGTCGACAAGATCGAGGCGCAGGACCTCGTGCGGAGCGATACGCTTGCCGTAGCGGTGGATGTCAACAATCTGTCGTTCGCGGAAGCGCCGGACGTGCTGAATACGGTCGAAAACCTCGTCGTGATCGACCACCACCGCAAGGTCGGCGAATTCACGACGCAACCGAAGATCGCGTATATCGAGCCGTCGGCAAGCTCGGCGTCCGAGCTGCTCAGCGAATTTCTTGAACAGATTTTGCCGCAGGGAACGCTCCCGAAGGTGGAAGCGGACCTCCTTTTGGCAGGCATTTTGCTCGACACGAAGCGCTTTACGCACAATACGGGCGTCCGCACATTTTCTTCGGCACTCTATCTGCGCGGCGAGGGTGCGAGCCCGATCGACGCACAGGACCTTTTCAAAGTGGACATCGACAATTTCCTGTCGGAATCGCAGTTTGAAAACAACGTCATGATCTATCGCTCGATCATCGCGATCGCGCTCAATGAGGACAACGAAAATTCCAGCCTCGGCAAAGTGAACGCGGCGCGCGCCGCAGACCGTCTTTTGAGCGTGGAGGGCGTGCAGGCGGCATTTGCGCTTTGTGTTGTGGACGATACGGTGCATATTTCAGCGAGATCGCAGAGCAAGATCAACGTCCAGCTCATTCTGGAAAAGATGGGCGGCGGCGGGCATTTCGATGCCGCCGGCGCGCAAGTCCGAGGCGAAACGGTAAAGGACACCTTGGCTCGTCTTCGCGCGGCAATCGACGAATATTTGGAAGAGAACAACATCTCGTAAGCAATGTTTGCAAAAAGAAAAGCCGGATTCCAAATCGGAATCCGGCTTTTTGGCGTTCCCGAGCGGATTCGAACCGCTGGCCTATTGCTTAGGAGGCAATCGCTCTATCCGGCTGGGCTACGGGAACATATTTTGTTTTTAAAAGGCAATCGCTCTTCTCGCCTGCGGGCTCGGTCACGCTCGGGCTCTGACAGCCCACCGGGCTGTCATTCACTCCCCTCGCGCCGCTACGCTACCGGCTGGGCTACGGGAACAGGAAAAACGCACGGAAACCGTGCGTTTTTATTTTTCTTCGGAAGAAGCGTCCGGCGCTTTTTGCGCCTCGTAGGCGACAATCTCTTCATCGGAAACGCAAGGGATTTCTTCGGTGAACGTGATGAAATTGCGCTGCTCTTTGCTCGATTTTCCGTTTTTGCTCGCGATGCGTTCGCGGCTTTCTTCGTAAAGCGCCATGCCGACCTCTGATTCATCGTAAGCGGTGACGTCGGTTGCGAGCCCTTTCTTCTCCAATTTCCGATTCACGCGGTTTTGCAGGATCGAGAAAAGGAACGTGGCGATCGGGATGCCGAGGATCAACCCCCAGAAGCCGAGCAGACCGGTCATGATGATCATGGCAGTCAACATAAAGACGGACGAGCCCTCGACGCCGACGACGATCACGCGCGGGCGGATCAAACGGTGATTGATCTGTCCGAGAACGATCATCAAAAGAACGAACCAGATCACGTCGATCGGGTTGGCGAGCAGAATGATAAGCGCACCCGTCAGCGTGCCGATAGCACCGCCGAACACGGGAATGACATAAGCGATGCCGACGAGCAAACTTACGAGAGGATAGTAGGGGAAGCCGATCACGAGCGAGCAGAGATAACAGAGCGTGCCCATGAGGATCGCGTCGCTGAGTTGCCCTTTGAGGTATTTGCCGAAGTTTTTCTCCGTCAGATTGAGCCCGCGTGCCAGAGAAGCGTAATGGCGGTCCTTCAAAACGGCGTGGCAGAATTTTTTCGCCTGCGCGAGCAATGTTTCTTTGGCGGCGAGGAAATAAATGGCGAGCACGGCACCGAGAAGCAGGTCTTTCAGAACATCCACGACGCGGAGCGCAACGTTTGCGACATCGGGGATGAACAGAGATACAGCGTTATAGAGCCGCTCCAAAAGCTCCGCGAGATATTCGGTGATCTGTTCGATATATCCCGCGAGCATCCCCTCGCCGCGATTGAGCCCGCGAAGCCACTCTTTGACGGACGCGACGTAGAATGAGGACATCTGTTGCAGTTCCGCGTAGCCACGGAATGAGGCGGGAAGCAGACGCCAGATGAGCACGGCGATGACGATCAACACGATCAGAACGGTGAAAATGACGGCGCAAAGCCGTTTCAGCGTAAAGCGACCGCTTTTATCGAAGAACGAAAACAGCTTCTTTTCAAAGAAGCGGACAAGCGGAGAAAGCAGATACGCGATCAAAACGCCGTAAAAGACGGGAGAGAGCGAGACGAGCGCGCTTTTCAGCGCGGAAAACAAATTGTTATCGCCGACAAAAAGAAAAATACAAAAAGACAGGCAAAAAATCACGATCAGCGCGTAGGCGGCAATGGTGGTATATTTGGCATTCCAATCGAGTTTCACGGTCGCTCCTCCTTTCCTATGGATGAATCATGGGGATATTTCCCCTTTTATTTATATGATACTCAATTCCGCGCGGGAAGTCAAGAGATTTTTCGCGTTCGCGCGGGATTTTGTGCCGTGCGCACGCAAAGAAGCGCGGCGCGGAAGAGACAAAAGTCGTGCGCGTTTGCGGCAAACACCGAGAAGATTCCGCTTTTTCGTTCGATCTGCCGAAAAAAGTGATTTCCCGACACCGCGCGTTCGACGCAAAAAAATCGGTGCTTGCGGTATGCTGAGAAAAGAGAAAATGCGGGACGTGTTTTCTCGGAAATCGAAAAGAAAGGATGATTTTGCTTTGACCAAAGAAAATATGGAGAAAATCGAGTCGGCGGCAATCGCGCCGTCCGATCGGCTGACCGCGCGGATCCGTCGGGCGGTATTCGCGTTTTCGATGACGGTGCTCGGATTTTTGCTTGCGGGAACGGCGTTTCCCGGCGAGACGTTTCCGCTTGGGGCGGCGCTCGCCGCGGCGGTGCCTCGCGCACTTCCGTTCGC
>CALEJO010000068.1 GCA_937898155.1 uncultured Clostridia bacterium
CCGTCGTTTTCAAACCAGATCATCTTCCCTGCCTCCTTATGCGTTCTCGCCGCTCTCGCGGAGCGATTTCAGCTCATCGCGCATCGCGGCGGCGTCTTCAAAGCGTTCTTCCTTGATCGCCGTTTTGAGGTCTTTTTCGAGCGCGGCGATCTTCTTTTTGCGGTCAAAGCCGTCGCGCAGGCGCGACGGGACGCGCCCTGTGTGGGACGAGGTGCCGTGGATGCGGCGGATCGAGTCTTCGAGCTCGTCGCCGAACACGTCGTAGCATTTCGGGCAGCCGACTTTGCCCTCGCGAACGAGATCGTCAAACGTCGCGCCGCAGAGCGTGCATTTTTTGCCGCTCACCGCCTGCCGCGCCGCAGGCAGTCCGAAGAAGGAACTGAGCAATCCGCCGCCGAAGACGTCGGCGAAGGGATCGCTCCAAAAGTTCTCCGTGTCAAGCGAAATTTCGCCTTTCTTTTCGAGTTCTGCGGCACAGTCAGGACAGAGCGACCAGCTCTTCGTTTTGCCGTTCACCGTCTCGCGGTAGAAAACGGGCGCCGTATTTTTCTTGCATTTTTCACAAAGCATTTTGATCATCCTTTCTGTTGTAAGTCGGTATTAGTTTAACTCATCAGCGCGAGAAGAATGTGTCGGAACACGTCGGCACGCACATTTTCGCGCAGGTTTTGCGGCACGCTGTCAAGCGAGGAGCCCGCCACCGCCGCCGCGATCACGGACGCTTCGCGCTCCGAAACGATCCCGCGTTCGAGGAGCGCGCCGATAAAGGCACGCGCGGTGCCTTCGTCAAGCCCGTCGCCGACCGCCTGAAAGAAGTGCATGAGATATTCGTCACGCCCCATCTGCACCCGGACGATGCGGATATACCCGCCGCCGCCGCGCCGGCTTTCGGTCACATAGCCGCGGGACGGCGTGAAGCGCGAGGTGATCACGTAATTGATCTGGCTCGGCACGCAGCCGAGCTGCGCGGCAAGGTCGTTCCGGCGGAGCTCCGCGGAGCCGTCCCCCTCGTCGAGCATCTCCTCGATCATTTTGGCGATCGCGTCTGAAATCAGCATTTTTCGTTGCCTCTCTTCCCTCTTGTTTGGCTCTATTGTACCGCTTTGGTCAAAGAAAGTCAAAGTCAAAGAAAGTCAAATTTCATTATCAGGCAGCGATGGTGGGCTGTTTTGCGGCATTTTCGCACCATTTTCTCACGAAATCGCGCAATTTCTCGATTTTTGACCATCTTTGACCTTTGTGCGAAAGAAAAAGAAGGGGCAAAGCAAACTTCTCATAAGGAAGTTTAGTTAAATTTGCTTCGCAGAAAACAAATAATAATCCCCGACAGATTATTACAGTCTGTCGGGGATTGTTTGTTCTGTTCGATAAATTGGAATTTATCAATAACTATCTTAATTCCTTAGCATACAAGCGGTCAATATCTCCACCGTAATTCACTATATCTTTTATG
>CALEJO010000069.1 GCA_937898155.1 uncultured Clostridia bacterium
TTTGTGCTGTCTGCACAATTTGGGGCAGTTCAGATTCAGCTTGGCGGTTTTATCATTCTTTGCTCAATAATTTTCTTCGTGGACCTCGAAATATGCCTGCGGATGTGCGCAAACGGGGCAAATCTCAGGCGCCTTCGTGCCGACGACGATGTGTCCGCAGTTGCGGCATTCCCACACCTTCACTTCGCTCTTGGCGAAGACTTCCTGCGCTTTGACGTTATGGAGCAGGGCGCGATAGCGTTCCTCGTGATGCTTCTCGATGGCGGCGACACCGCGGAATTTTGCGGCGAGAGCGGGGAAGCCCTCTGCCTCGGCGGTCTTCGCAAAGCCCTCATACATATCGGTCCACTCGAAGTTTTCGCCGTCAGCCGCCGCCGCGAGATTCTCCGCGGTCGTACCGATGCCGTTCAGCTCCTTGAACCACATTTTCGCGTGTTCCTTTTCGTTGTCCGCGGTTTTGAGGAAGAGCGCGGAAATCTGCTCATAGCCCTCTTTTTTCGCGGTGGAGGCGAAATAGGTGTATTTGTTTCTCGCCTGCGATTCGCCGGCGAACGCCGCTTGCAGATTCTTTTCGGTCTGCGTGCCGGCGTAAGGATTCGTCTTTGCTTCTTCGACGGGGACGAGCTTATTGCCCTTCGCTTTGCAGACGGGGCAGATCGGCTCCACGCCGTCCTCGACCTCGAATACTTTGCCGCATACGAGACATTTGTAAGTTTTCATGATAAAACCCTCTTTTCTATTTTAATAAATTTTATTACGAAATCAGAAATCGGATTTGCTTTGCTTTTTTAAGCAATCCGGACAAATCCCCTCGAACACCGTTTGATGCCGGACGATCCGATAGCCGGTCTTTTCGGCGACGATCGCGTCGTTTTCCGCGCCGTAAGGGATCGGTGCGTCGATGACCGCGCCGCAGACGGTGCAGTGGATATGCGAATGGCGATCGAGCGTGAAATCGAAGCGATCCGCTTCCGGCATTTTGACATGCGTGATCTCTCCGTTTTCGGCGAGCAGTTTCAGATTGCGATAGACGGTCGCTTTGCTGATCTTCGGATCGATTTGATGCACGTCGGCATAAATATCGTCGGCGCTTGGGTGATCGTGCCGCTTTTGCACGGTATCGTAGATCAAGCGGCGCTGTTTGGTATCGCGCTGATTTTTCGTGCTGTCTGGCATCGGCGTTCTCCTTATTGAGAATTTATACTATTAATAGGATATCACAATTCGCGGGATTTGTCAAGAGATTTTTTCAAAAACGGGATCCTTTCCGCCGGTTATTTCATGCTTTGCAAGAGCGCTTTTCGCTCGGCGGGAATGGCGTGACTTTCGATCGCTTTTTGGATCGTTTTCCGATGCACCCACGGGGTAAGCCGGCGCTCTGCAAGATAGGGAAGCGCCGCGTCCCATTGTTTGGTGAGCGCGGTCGCGAAAAACCACGCGATCATCATATTGACGTAATATTCCTCGCTTTTGATCTCGGCGACGCGCGCAAGAAAACGCGCGTCGCACTCCGCGTCGAGAAAATGCGACTGGATCATTTCGATGCCGAAGCGGACCGTGAACGGATGATCCGACGAAAGCCAGCGCTCGATGTCTTCGGGCAGGCGGTCGCGGTGCCGGCGAAACGCTTTCGGCGAAAGCAGATCGCACGTTGCCCAGTTATCGACGTAGGGCAGAAGTGCATCGACCGCCTCAACGGCGCGAGCATAGTCCTTTTCTTCGGAAATGAGAAAGCCGTGCAGATTGGTTTCGTCGTAATATGGGTGCGGCAATTCGCGCAAAAATGCGCTGACGTCTTCCGTTTTGGCCAGCGTTTTCGCGAGCTTGCGCAAAATCGGCGTGCGCACGCCGATGATCTGCTCGCGTGGCACGTTCGGCATCAGCTTCGCCTGAAAGTCGCCGTAGCCGATATCCTGCTCGGCAAAGAGCAGGGCTTCGATTTCTTTGGATGTCATTCTGTCCTCCGATGGAAAAGTCACGGACGTGTGTCCGTGACTTTTTGTCTTTTTTGGTTATGCCTCGGGAAGAGCGTCCTTGCGGGAAAGGTTGATTCTGCCTTTCTCGTCGGTGCCGAGGAATTTGACGGTCACTTTGTCGCCGACGTTCACGACGTCTTCGACCTTCTCCACGCGCTTCACGTCGAGCTTGGAGATGTGAACGAGTCCCTCTTTGCCGGGAGCGATCTCGACGAACGCGCCGATCGGGATGATTCTCGTCACGGTGCCGGTGTAGCAGCAACCCTCGACGGGCTCGAACACGATCGCATCGATGATGCCTTTCGCGATCTTGCCTTGCTCGGGATTGACCGCGAGAATGAAGACGGAGCCGTCTTCCTCGATGTCGATCTGCGACTGGGTTTCCGCCGTGATCTTCTTGATCATTTCGCCGCCCTTGCCGATGACTGCCGCGATCTTTTCGGGATCGATCTTCATCATGATGACCTTGGGTGCGTATTTGCTGACCTCGGCGCGCGGCGCGTCGATCGCTTTGAGAATGATCTCGTCGATGATATAGTCGCGGCCCTTGTGCGTTCTTTCGAGCGCGCCCTTGATGATCTCGGGCGTCAGACCGTCGATTTTCAGGTCCATCTGAATGGAGGTAATGCCCTTGTGAGTACCGGCAACCTTGAAGTCCATATCGCCGTAGAAGTCTTCGAGTCCCTGAATGTCGATCATTTCATCCCAAGAGCCGTCCTCGGCGGTGATCAGACCGCAGGAGATACCGGCGACGGGCGCTTTGATCGGCACACCGGCGTCCATGAGCGCCAACGTCGAACCGCAGACGGATGCCTGCGAGGTGGAACCGTTGGAGCTGACGACCTCGGAAACGAGGCGGATGGAGTAGGGGAACTCTTCCTTAGAAGGAAGCACCGGAACGAGCGAACGCTCTGCGAGTGCGCCGTGACCGATCTCGCGACGGCCGGGCGAACGGAGCGCCTTTGCTTCGCCGGTGGAATAACCGGGCATATTATAGTGGTGCATATAGCGTTTTTCGGTCTCGTCGTCGAGTCCTTCGAGCATCTGCGCGTCGGACATCGAGCCGAGCGTCGCGACGGTCAGCACCTGCGTCTGACCGCGGGTGAAGAGGCCGGAGCCGTGCGTTCTGGGAAGCACGCCGACTTCTGCCGCGAGGGGACGGATCTGATCCATACGTCTGCCGTCCACACGCTTTTTGTCCACGAGGAGCCAACGGCGGACGATCTTCTTCTGAATCTTATAGATCAGCTCGGGAAGCATCACGTCGAGACCTTCGTATTTCTCGGAGAAGTTTTCGAGGATCGCATCCTGGATGGGCTGCATTCTCGCGTCGCGGACGGTCTTGTCGTCCGTGTCGAGCGCGAACATGACGTCTTTTTCGCAGTATGCGAAGATTTCGTCGAACATATCGTGATCGAGCTCGCAGGACGGATAGTCGAACTTCGGCTTGCCGACCTCGGCGATGATCTGATTGATGAAGACGAGGAGCTTTTTGATCTCTTCGTGCGCGAACATAATGGCGTTATACATCGTGTCGTCGTCCACTTCATTGGCGCCGGCTTCGATCATAACGACCTTTTTCTCGGATGCCGCCACGGTGAGTTGGAGGTCGCTGACCTTGCGCTGCTCCGCGGTGGGGTTGAGAACGGCTTTGCCCTCCACAAGACCGATGAACGCGCCGCCGATCGGGCCGTTCCACGGAATATCGGAGATGGAAAGAGCGATGGACGCACCGATCATCGCGGTGATCTCGGGCGAGCAATCGGGATCGACGGACATGACGGTGAGCGTCAGCGCGACGTCATTGCGCAGGTCCTTCGGGAAGAGCGGGCGGATCGGACGGTCGATGACACGGCTCGTCAGAACTGCCTTCTCGGTGGGTTTGCCTTCGCGGCGGAGGAAGCCGCCGGGGATTTTGCCCACGGAATACATTTTTTCATCGTAGTCCACGGACAGCGGCAGAAAATCAATGCCGTCACGGGGCTTCGGAGATGCGGTCGCGCAGCAGAGCAGCACGGTCTCTCCGTAATGGATCATGCAGGAGCCGTTTGCGAGTCCCGCGACCTTGCCGACCTCGACTTTGAGAGGACGGCCTGCGTATTCATACTCGAATACCTTGTAATTTTCGAACATTTTTGGTTCTCCTTTAAAATTTTATTTTCACGCAAAAACATCCGAGATTGTTTAGCACTAAAATCCGCTCCGAAAGATGCTTTCGGAACAGGTTCAGTTGCTATACAATCCGAGCGCTTTCGCGATGAATTCGTTTCAAAAAAACACGAAAAGGGACGAACGCCAGTCCGCCCCTTTTGTTTCGGGATTATTTGCGGATGCCGAGTTTCTCGATGATCGCACGATAGCGCTCGATGTCCGTCTTTTGCAGATAACCGAGAAGATTTCTTCTCTTACCGACCATTTTCAGCATGCCGCGGCGGCTGTGATGGTCGTTGTGGTTGGCTTTCAGATGCTCGGTCAACTCGTTGATTCTGGCAGTCAGAATCGCGATCTGCACCTCGGGAGAGCCCGTGTCGCCTTCGTGCACCTGGTTGGCGGCAATGATCGCTTGTTTTTCTTCTTTTTGCATGGTGTTTCACCTCATAAAAAAATATTGTTCTGTTCTCGCTCCACAAAGCAAACGGCGGGTGAAATCGCTCGAAACGAGCCGGTGATCCGTGAACTGAGCAGGCGGTCACATACATTTGGCATTATAGCACAGAAAAAAACAAAAGTAAAGGGTTTTTTCAAAAAAATAAAAAAATTTCCCTGCGACAACAAATTTTTTCCGAATATGGGTTGCAAAATCCGTGATCTTGTTGTAAAATAGGTGGGAAAACAAAAAGGCGGGGCGGTCGGAGACGGTCCCTTGCCGGAAAAGAGGATAAAATGGCAATTGTCACGACAAAGGAAATGTTTCGGAAAGCGTATGAGGGCGGCTACGCCATCGGCGCTTTCAATATAAACAATATGGAGATCATCCAGGCGATCACCGAAGCGGCGGCGGAAGAGAAGTCTCCCGTGATTTTGCAGGTTTCCGCAGGTGCGCGCAAATACGCGAAGCACGCATATCTGATGGCGCTCGCGAAAGCGGCCGTCGAGGATACCGGCATTGACCTGGCGCTCCACCTCGATCACGGCGCGGATTTTGAAATCTGCCGCTCCTGCATCGACGGCGGGTTCTCGTCCGTTATGATTGACGGCTCCAAATATTCCTTTGAAGAAAACATCGAACTGACCAAAAAGGTCGTCGAATATGCACACGCGCACGGCGTGGTGGTCGAGGGTGAGCTCGGCAAGCTCGCGGGCGTGGAAGACGACGTGAACGTCAGCTCCGACGACGCGATGTATACAAACCCCGCCGAGGTCGAGGAATTCGTCACCCGCACGGGCGTCGATTCGCTCGCGATCGCGATTGGCACGAGCCACGGTGCTTATAAATTCAAGGGCGAGCCGAGACTCCGCTTCGATATTCTCGACGAGGTTTCGCATCGTCTGCCCGGCTTCCCGATCGTTCTGCACGGCGCTTCCTCCGTCATTCCGGAGCTTGTCACCGAGATCAATTCCTGCGGCGGCAATCTGTCCGGCGCGAAGGGCGTTCCGGAAGAACTGCTCCGCAAAGCCGCGACGATGGCGGTCTGCAAGATCAACATCGACTCCGACATCCGTCTCGCGATGACCGCCGGCATCCGCCGCGTCATGACCGCACAGCCAGACGTGTTCGACCCGAGAACGTATCTGACCGTCGGTCGCGACGAGGTCAAGAAGATGGTCAAGCACAAGATCACGACCGTCCTCGGCTCGAACGGCAAAGCGTAAACAATAAGCAACAAAAAGCCACCCGAAATTTGGGTGGCTTTTTTGTCGGATGTATTAAACATTCAGGATGCGGCAGATCGAATGCTTGAAGAACATGCAGAGGATATCGAGAACCCAGAGAATGTTGAAGCCGAGGAAAATGCGAAGAACCGCTGCGATGAGCTTTCCCTCTTTCAGACGAGTCAAAATGCCGAGAGCCCAACATGTGACGGGAATGATCGCGAGGATCAGACTGAGAAGCCAATCGAGACCGAAATAATCTTTGCTGGAGTTTGCCATGGGAAAACACCTCCTGAAAATCTGGTTAGTTTCATTATAGCGAATCCGCGGGAAAAAGTCAATATCTTGTGGCAAAAAGGTAAAAAAATATCACATTTTGTTTTTTCGCTTTCCGTTGACTTTGGCTGGGAAAAACGGTATAATGAAAGGGAAGAAAAAAGATCGGAGGGAACGAGGATGAGCGAAAACGCGATCGGGCGGATCACGATCGGCGGACGGACGGCGGAAGTCGTCACGACGGTCGGGGAGACGCTCCTTTCCGCGCTCGCGGGCGCGGGACTTTTCGTCAGTGCGCCGTGCGGCGGAAACGGCACGTGCGGGCATTGCCGCGTCATCGCGTCGGGTGCGCTTTCTCCGATGACAGAGGAGGAGCGGGCGCTTCTCGGAGGCGCAGTGCAGTCGGGCGTGCGGTTGGCGTGCCGATGCCGCGTGTGCGGGGACTTTTCCGCGACGCTGTGGGAGGACACGATCCGCGTCGAGAAAACGCCGGTCGCTTCGGCTTCTCCCTCTGCCGAGCGCGCGGGACGCTACGGGCTTGCCGTGGACGTCGGCACGACGACGGTCGCGGTCTGCCTCTGCGACGGGACGGCGGCGATCGACGTTTGCGGCTTCCGCAATCCGCAGTCCGTTTTCGGCGCGGACGTCATCGCGCGCGTGGACAAGATCATGCGCGACCGTGCGATGCTTGAAAAAGAGCGGCGCGTGCTGATCGCGGAGATCGACCGCGCGGCGCGTTCTTTGATGCAAAAACACGCTGTCGCGCCAGAGGCGATCCGGCAGGTTGTTCTCTGCGGCAATACGGTGATGGAACATATCGCGGCGGGTGTCGATCCGTCGCCGATCGCCGTGGCGCCGTTTCGGGTGCCGTCGCGCTTTGGAAAAGCGTTTTCCGCCGACGCGGTCGGACTTTCCGATTTGCCGAACGCGGAGGTCTATTTCGCGCCGTGCATCGCGTCCTACGTCGGCGGCGACATCACGTGCGGCATTCTGGTGGGCGGGATTCCGGACGGCAAAACGACGCTTTTTCTGGACGTCGGCACGAACGGGGAAATCGTTCTTTCCGCGGGCGGAACGCTTTACGCCTGCTCCGCGGCGGCGGGCCCCGCGTTCGAGGGCGCGCAGATCACTTGCGGTATGGCGAGCGAGCGCGGCGCGATCTGCGGCGTGTCCGTGCGCGACGGAAAATTGATTTTTGAAACGATCGACGGCGCACCCGTGCGCGGTATCTGCGGCTCGGGGATTCTCGATCTCGTCGCGTGCCTGCTCGACCTCGGCGCGCTTGACGAAACGGGACGGCTCATAACAGGCGACGGATCGCCGGTCGTAAAAGAGAACAATCGCACGTGGATTCCGCTGAACGAAGACGGGACGCTGAGCTTTACGGGCGCGGATGTGCGCGAGGTTCAGCTTGCCAAGGCGGCAATCGCCGCCGGTATCCGCACGCTCCTGCGCGAGGCGAATCTTTCGCCGGAGGACGTGGGGCGCGTTGTTCTCGCGGGCGGCTTTGGCTCCCATTTGCGTGCGGCAAGCGCCTGCCGGATCGGACTGATCCCCGCGTCGCTTTGCGACAAGATTGAAAGTGCCGGCAATACGGCGCTCGCGGGCGCGGTCGGGCTTTTACTCGGGCAGAACGCGAAATCGGATGCCGCCGACATCGCGGCGAACACGCGCTATATCGAATTATCAAGTCACGCTTTCTTTATGGAAGCGTATCCCGAAGAAATGGAATTTATCTGAATTCGGAAAGGAGACGCTATGGCAGTTTTTGAGCTGAAACCGGCACAGCGCGACGCGATTTTCGCGTCGGGCAAGTCCATCGCGGTCTCCGCCGCGGCGGGCTCGGGCAAAACTTTCGTGCTGACGCGCCGCATCATCGAAAAATTGCTCTCGCCGGAGGGCGATCTTTCGCGGATGCTCGTCGTCACTTTTACGAAAGCGGCGGCGTCGGAGTTGATTTCGCGCATTTCGGACGCGCTCTCCGACGAGCTTGCCAAACAGCCGACGAACGCGCATCTGCGGAAGCAGAGCATGCTCGTTTCTTCGGCAAAAATCTGCACGATTGACAGTTTTTGCTACGATCTTGTGCGGGAAAACTTTCAGCTTCTCGGGCTGTCGCCCGACGTTTCGGCGGCGGACGACGGGGAGATGGCGCTTTTGCAGAGCCAGCTCCTCGACGAGCTGATTTCCGACTATTTTGACGGGAACGTCACGGGCGAAAACGCGATCGACGATTTTTCGTGGTTTGCCGATTCGCTCGGTTCGCCCACCGATACGGAGGATCTCGGAAAAACTCTGCTCGGGATTTACGGCAAGCTCACCTCGACCGCCGATTTTCTCGAAACGCTTCGCGTGTGCCGCGATGCCTATGCGTGCGGCGCCGAATCACCCGAAGAGAGTCCGTGGTATCGCGCGGCACTCGCGCATCTCCGCTCGTTTTTGACGCACTACGAGGCGATTTACCGCGCGGCGGTCGATCGCATCGCGGGCTCGGACGCGTATTCCGCCAAGCATCAAGCCGTTTATTCCGAGGAAGCGGACGCGGTGACGGCGCTTTTGCGCTCGCTCGACGATGCTTCGCACGATGCGCTCGCGGCAGGGCTCTGCGGCTTTTGCTTCGGCAGTCTGATCGGCGCGCGCGTGAGGGACGACGCGGAAAAAGCGGAATACGAGATTTACAAAAACGCGCGCAACGAATTCAAAGAGGGACTCAAAGCGTATCAATCGCTCTTCGGCGTTTCCTCGGACACACTCCGGCAGGAGATGCGGCTTTCTGCCGTGCTGACGGAGGGAATCTATCATTTCCTGCGGGAATTCGACGCGCGGTTCGAGGCGGAAAAGCGCCGCCGTCACGTGCTTTCGTTTTCCGATATGGAACGGATGGCGCTGACGCTTTTGCAGGACGAAACGGGTGCGCCGAGCGCACTCGCCGTCTCGCTCCGCGACGGCTACGACGAACTTTTCATCGACGAATATCAGGATACGAACGGGGTGCAGGATCGCATTTTCCGGCTTATTTCCCGACCGGACAATCTCTTTCGCGTCGGCGACCTGAAACAGAGCATCTATTCGTTCCGCGACGCCGATCCGTCGCTCTTTCAGGAGGTGCTTTCGTTAAGCCCGACCTATCGGGAGGACGGCGACGGCAAGGACGCAAAAATCTATCTTTCGGCAAACTTCCGCTCCACGGAGGAGATCCTCGAATTTTGCAACGGCATCTTCGGGGAAGTGATGCGCTTCGGTTCGCTTCGCTACGGCGAAGAAGAGCGGCTCGTCTGCGGCTCGGACAAACACGGTGCGCTTCCCGAGGTCGTTCTGCTCGAAAAATCGAGCGGCACGGACGACACGGACGAGGAGGATGCTCCGGCGGACGAACCGGAATATCTCGCGTCGCGCATCGAAACGATGCTTCTGACGGAGCAAAAAGCGGACGGCACGCGGATCCGTCCGTCCGATATCGCGGTGCTGTTTCGCTCTATGACGAGCGCGAGCGCCTATACCGAGGCGCTCAAACGCCACGGGATCCCGTTCCACCTCGCGGAGGACAAGACCTTTTTCGAGAGCAGAGAAGTGTTGCTCGTCTTTTCGCTTCTCAATACGATCGATAATCCGACGCGCGACATCGACCTCGCGGCATCGCTCAAAAGCCCGCTGTTCGGCGTCACGATCGGTGAACTTTTATATCTGCGCCGCTACGCCAAAGCGCACGCCGGGGAGATCGGCACATCGCTTTTTGACGCGCTGAAAGCGTTTACGGAGGAAACTTCGTTCGCCAAGGGCGAAAAATTCCTCACGCTGCTTGCCTCGTTCCGCGCGCTCGCGCGGGAGCTGCCGTCCGACCAACTGATCTGGCAGCTTTACGAAGAAACGGGCATTTTCTCGCTTCTTTCCGGTGCGGAGGGGAAGCCGCTTTACGAGATCGAAGCGGAACGCGCCAATTTGATCCGACTGTATCATTATGCCCGCACGTTCGAGCGCGGCGGTTTCCGCGGACTTTCGGCGTTCCTCGGATTTGTGAACGAGCTTTTGACCAAGGGAAGCAAGATCGACGTTTCGCAGTTTGCGTCGCCCGGCGAGGCGGTGCGGCTGATGACCGTGCATAAATCGAAAGGGCTGGAATTTCCGGTGTGCTTCCTCTGCAACGCGCAGAAAAATTTCAATTTCGAGGACCTCAAAAGCAGGGTGCTTTTCGAGGGAACGCTCGGCGTCGCGTCGCGGATCGCCTCCGCGGACTGCGCGAAGCTCTACGATACGTTTTCGCGCGAAGTGGAGAAAACGGAAATCCGCTATCGGCAGGTCGAAGAAGAAATGCGCCTGCTTTACGTGGCGCTGACGCGCGCCAAGGAAAGACTGATCGTGTTGGCTTCTTTGCCGGAGAACAAGCGCAGGGAAATGGCGCAGGCGTATCAGAACGGAGAGCGCATCTCCGGCGCGAGCCCGTTTGCGTCCGAGGAGACTGTGCTTGGTATCAGCAGTTGGCTCCCGTGGATTCTGACGGGCGTCGACGCGCATCCCGAGCGGTGCCGCGTGATTTTTCCGACGGACGAGCGCGTGCCGACACTTCCTGCCGAGCATGAGCAGTCGCCGACGGATACATCGACGATGACGCGGGTGGAGGCCGACGCGCTCGTGCGCGAACGGCTGGACTACGAATATCCGTTCCGCGCCGCCGCGAAAATTCCGTCGAAGCTCTCGGTTTCGGTGCTGTATCCGGGCGTTTTGGACGACAGGGACGAGCCGGACCGTTCCTCCGGCGCGGAAAAACCGATCGCCATTCCCGCGTTTTTGCGCGAGGAGCCGGACGAGGACGTGACCGCGGCGGAACGCGGCACGGCAATGCACACCTTTATGCAGTTTTTTGAGTTCGATTCCGTCGCGGAGCGGGGGATCGAGGGCGAGATCCGTCGGCTCGCGGAGGAAAAATTCATTTTCCCGAGCGACGTGGACCGCATGGACGTGCGGAAGCTGAAACGCTTTTTTGAGAGCCCTCTCGCCGACGCGATGCGGCGCGCCAAGCATATCTACCGCGAAAAGCGGTTTCTCATCCGCTATCCCGCGGCGCTTTTCACCGAGCGGGAGGACGAGGCGCTCGCCGACGAGACGCTCCTCGTGCAGGGCATCATCGACTGCGCGTTTTTCGACGAGACGGGCGATTTGATCCTGCTCGACTATAAGACGGATCATTTTTCGCGTTCGACGCCGCGCGCCGAGATCGAACAAACGCTGACGGAGCGTCACGCCCGTCAACTCGGCTATTACCAGCTTGCGTGTGAAAAGATCTTCGGCTGTGCGCCGTCGCGGACATTGATCTATTCCTTCGCGCTCGACGACACCGTGGAATTGCCGCTACAATATCATTTGGGAGGGGACAACTCATGAAACAGAAAAAAAGCACATTTCATTCTGTGGAATTTCTGGCGCTCGTTCCGATCGTTTCGATCGGACTGCTGATCCTTTTGATGCGCGGGGGCTTCGCGGAGGGCATCACGCTCGTCGGGACGCTGGCGCTCGTCGTCTGCGCCGTCTTGTGGGGCGTGGTCGGCGCGATCTTTTCCCGCGCGCATATGACGTTTTGGCGCGCGACGCTCGAAGCCAATCTGATCCCGCTTCTTTCGGCGCTCGCCTATACCGTTTTGCGCGTGATCGCGATGTTTTCGGATTCGCAGGCGCTTGTGAATTCGGCGGAACTCGTCGGCGGGCTCGGCATGGGCGTGCTGACGCTGTTCAGCTCGCTCCTCTTTTCGATCATTCCGCTGGAATTATATGAGGTCTATCTGAATCTCGTTTTCTGCTTGATCGTCTTCGGCGCCGGCTTCGCCATCGGAAGCGCCCGCCGCGAAAAACGGATCGGCTGAAAATTCGGTGGCAAAAACCGCCTTTCTTCATACTATGGTATCAGGTAGGGAAATCCGCCGTCGGATTCTCTACGGGACCGCTTCGGTGACACCGTGTGAAGGGAGGAATTGGTATGAATAACTGTCTGTGCAACCTTTTCGACAATAACAACTGCCTCTGGATTCTTCTGATTGCCGGCATCATTCTTTGCTGCTGCTGCAACTGAGAATATAAAGGAAAACGAAAATCCGACCGCAAACGCGGTCGGATTTTTGCGTATTCGGATTCAATTAACGGATATTGCGATAGAGCGGGCCGTATGCGGCGCAGGCGCGATAGTCTTGACCTTCCTTGTCCATGCCGAACGCATTCCACGCGGCGGGACGGAAAATCTTTTCGTCGGGGACGTTGTGCATGCAGACGGGGATGCGGAGCATCGAGCAGAGCGTGATCAGATCGGCGCCGATGTGGCCGTAGCTGATCGCGCCGTGGTTGGCACCCCAGTTGTTCATCACGTCGTAAGCCGATTTGAACGGGCTACCGTCCTTGCCGTCGCAACGGGGCGTGAACCACGTGCAGGGCCAGGTCGGGTTGGTGCGTTCCATCAGCGTGTCGGTGACGTCGTCGGGGAGCTTGACGGTCCAGCCCTCTGCGATTTGGAGGACCGGTCCGAGTCCTTTGACGAGGTTCAGGCGGATCATCGTGGCGGGCATTTCCGCACGGGTGACGAAATGGCTCGAGAAGCCGCCGCCGCGGAAGTTATCGAAGCCGGCTTCGCACCAGACGGTCGCGTCGGTCATCTTCTTGATGTCTTCGTCGGTGACTTTCCACCATTCTTTCATGACGGCGTTGCCGTTTTCGTCGGTGCATTCGCCGCAAGCGTCGAGACAAGCCGCACCGGAGTTGAGCAGGTGGATGATACCGCCGTTTTCTTTTGCTTTGCCGGTGAATTCATAGCCCGTGACGCGCTTGGTCGCCTCGGGAGACCAGAACGTGCGGACGTCGGCGAAAATCTGCGCACGGTTGGTGAGCAGACGCATGAAGAGCATACCGAGACCGTTCAGCACGTCGTTCTCGGTGGCGAACGTCATCGGCTCGCGTGCGCCGGTGAAGTCGAACGAGGAATTGAGGAGCGCTTCGGGATAGTCGCAGTTCGGCCAATGGTCGGTCCACTGTCTCTGTCCCTGGAAGCCAGCCGCAATCGCGTTGTGACCGACTTTTTCTTCTTCAAACGCGTCGGGCAGGTTTTTGTTGCCCGCGATCAGGTCCTTGATGATGCAATACATCTTGACCGTGAATTCCCATTGTTTCTTCTTTTCTTCGTCGGTGAATTTGATGCGTCTCTGCTCGCCGAGGAATTCGACGGATTCGGGGTTGTCGTCGCGGCCCTCTTTGCAGTGTTCTTTCGTCCACGCGAGTGCCTTTTCGTAATCCTCTTTGCAGTAGATGCCCTCTTCCATGCGGCGGAGAATCTCCACTTCATCGACGGATTCGACGCGCATACCGAGATATTCTTCCATAAACTGCTGGTCGATGATGGAGCCGCCGATGCCCATGCACATCGAACCGATTTGCAGATAGGACTTGCCGCGCATCGTGGCGGCGGCAACTGCCGCGCGACCGAAGCGGAGGAGTTTTTCTTTCACGTCGTCGGGAATCTTCGTCACGTCGTCGCGGTCCTGCACCTCGTGGCCGTAAATGCCAAACGCCGGCAGACCTTTCTGCGCGTGCGTGGCGAGAACGGAAGCGAGATACACGGCGCCGGGACGCTCGGTGCCGTTAAAGCCCCAGACGCCTTTGATCGTGAGCGGGTCCATATCCATGGTCTCCGCACCGTAGCACCAGCAGGGCGTGACGGAAAGCGTGATGGCGACGCCCGCTTTCTTGAATTTTTCGGCGCACGCCGCGGATTCGGGAACGCGGCCGATCGAAGTGTCAGCGAGCACGACCTTGACGGGCGTGCCGTCGGAATAGCAAAGGTTTTTCTCAAAGAGCTCCTTTGCCGCGTTCGCCATCGCCATCACCTGATCTTCGAGACTTTCGCGGAGCTGCATCGGGCCGCGTCTGCCGTCTACGATCGGGCGAATGCCGATGACGGGATAATCGCCGATAAGTCTGTTTGCCATAAGAATACCCCCATGTAATTATTGAATTCGGATTTCAATCCTATGATTTATGTTTATTGTATCACATAGGAATGGGTAAATCAACCGTTTTTTTGAAAAAAACGGGCAAAACACGCGGCGAAAAAGGTTGCGAAACAGGCAAAAGTATGATACAATGGGGAAAAAATCGGAAGAGAGGACTCAAAATGGCAAAGCTCGGTCGGAAAGCGGAAAAATGCACGGAGCCGCACGCGTTCGGTAGCGAGGCGCGATGGATCCGCGCGGCGGGCGCGGAGAAGGCGGCGCACGTCTGGCTGCGCCGCTCGTTTGAAATGGCAGGTGCGCCGAAGCGCGCGGTTTTGCTCGCGATGGCGGCGAATTACGCGGAGATTTTTCTGAATGAGACGCCCGTGTGCGCGCTCTCGGAGCGGTCCTATATCTTCGACAAATCCTACGAGGTTTATGACGTGACGCCGCTTTTGCGGACAGGGCGAAACGTGCTGGCGATCCTGCTGATCGGCACGGGCGAGCCCGTGCGCGATGGTGTGGCGCTCGAACTCGACGCCGACGGGGAAGCGATCCTCGTTTCGGACGGGTGCTTTCTTGCCAAACGGGACGGTTCGGCATTTCCTTCGGATTATTATCTCTCGTCGTCGCCCGAGATCGCGGACGGCAGAGAATGGGACGAAACGGCAGTTTTGCCCGACGCGGACGAACGCGACTGGCAGGCGTGCGAGGTGATCGGAGACGAGCTATTGCACGCGCCGTTTGAGCGGTTTCATCAGAGCATGACGCCGCCGCAGACGGCGATCGAGGTCGCGCCGTCCGCCGTCACGGCGCTCCTTTGTGCCGAAGACGCGGCGGGGTTCCGATTTCGCTTTGATTCCGACGGCGGCAATGTGACGGTCGCGTTCTGCGAGCTTTCGGTAGAGGAAGATACGATGGTCTATTTCGCGGTGCGCGGCGCGTTCAAGGGCTTGACGCTCGACGGCGTGCCTGTGCCGCTTCAAAAGGAAATTCCGCTTTCAGCGGGCAAGCATCTGCTCGCGCTCGTCTATGCGTGGTCGCAGGAATTGGCGATTCTGACGGACGGCAGGGTGACGCTTTCGTCGCCGTGCGGCACGCCGTTTGCGGGCAAGGTCTTTCCCGTGCCGGCGGTCCGGTATCCGTGGAATGAATATCGCGGGCGCACGGCGCTCGACGATGAGATCGAAAAAATGCTTTCCGCTCCTTGCTTTTCTTCTCTCGGAAGCGAGCCGCTTCCGATCGCGCCGCGCGCGGCGGATTCCGCGGTTTCGCGGATGCTGTTCCGACGCTACGCGATCCCGCAGGGCGGCTTCGCGCTGCAAACGCTCGTGCGCGCGATGGCGCTTTCCCGCGCCGAACGCACGGTCGCGTCCGATCCGACGGCGCTTCTGCGCGGCGAGCCGACGACGGTTTTTCCGACGGAAAGCGTCGCGAATCTGATCCTCGATTTCGGCACCGAGCAGGTCGGGCAGATCGTCGTTTCGCTCGACGCGCCCGCCGGCACGGTGCTGGAAATTCACGCGTTTGAGATGATCACGGACGCCGGCATCAAGTCGATGGACGATAAAAATACGCTCCGCTACCTCTGCCGCGAGGGAGAGCAGACGTTCCGCTCGCGGCGGCGGGGCGGGTTCTGCTATCTTTCCGTTTCGCTTTCGGGAATGACGCGCCCCGTGATTCTCCGGCGGATCGGGCTTCTCGAAACGCGCGCCCCTGTGCCGCAGGCGGAATTCTCCTGCTCCGACGAAACGCTGAATCGCGTGTTCGCGATGTCGGCGCGCACCGCCGAGGTCTGTATGCTCGATCTTTACGTCGATTGCCCCGGTCACGAGCAAAATCCGTGGACGGGCGACGCGCGCGTGACGGCACAGGTGAATCTCGGCGCGTTCGGCGCCTATGAGTTTGACGCGCAGTATCTGCGCACGATCGCAAACTCACTCGACGACGCGATGGCGCGCACCTATCGGCGCGGCAATCCGCGCTATCGGGAACGCCGCTTTTTGCCGTGCGCCTGCTTCCCGACCTACCCCGAGGGGTGCATCCCGATCTGGTCATTCCAATGGCTTCTTCAAATTCTCGATCACTTTGACGCGACGGGTGATCTTTCGCTTCTGCGCGAGCTGTTCGGCGCGGCAAAGGAGACGCTCGCGCGGGCGGAGCGAATGCTCGATGAGCGTGATCTTTTTGAGATGCGCGGCGCGTGGAATCTGATCGAATGGGCAAACAACGATCTCGATTTTTACGGCGAGGTCAGCGCGAACAGCATGATGCTCTCGTTCTGCTTCGCGCGCTACGCGGAGGCGGCGACGCTCCTCGGCGAAAACGCGCTTGCCGAACATTACGCGACGCTTGCCGAACGGGTGCGCGACGCGGTCAACCGCTATGCGTGGGACGACAAAAAACGCGCCTACGTCGATACGGTGCGCGATGATTTTACGTATGCGAAATACAAGGAATACATGGTCGAGCGCGGCACGGAGATCCTGCCGCCCGAAGCATATTTCGCCCGTTCGCGCGTGAGCGCGCAGACGAACACGTTTGCGATCCTTTACGGCGTGGCGCCGGAGGAGAGAAAGCAAGACGCGGCGCGGTTTTTGCTCGACAATCTGCGAAAAGAAACTTACGTTTCCGGCACGCCCGCCGCCCGCACATCGCACGCTCCGGACGAGACGGAAGCACCCGACGGATATGTGCATATCGGATCGCCGTTTTTCCTCTTTTTCGCGCTGGACGCGCTCTATCGGCTCGGCGAAGACGAGCTGGCGCTGACGGTGCAGAAGCGCGACTACGCGGCGATGCTCGACGGGGGCTTTACGACGTGTCTTGAAACGTTCCCGAAGGGCGTCGAGGTCTCCCGCAGTGTGGCACACGCGTGGTCGGCGTCGCCCGCGATTTATCTGCCGCGCGAGGTTCTCGGCGTGAAACCGCTGTCGCCCGGCTACGCGACGTTCACCGTTGAGCCGCACGCGGGATGGCTTACCTCGGCACGCGGCAGTGTGCCGACGCCGCACGGCAGGATCACGGTTTCGTGGACGAAAAACGCAGACGGCACCTACGCGATCGCGTGCGACGCGCCGCGGGAATGTCAGTGGGTAAAACGATAATTTCAAAAAACAAAAATGGCTGAAAGGATAATCCTTTCAGCCATTTTTTCTTTTGGTCATCAGACTTTTTCGACGCCGATGGTCATTTTCTCGTCGCCGATGCTCCATTCTTTGGAGCTTTCGCAGGTGCTATCAAACACGAACGCTTCGCAAAGCGTTTTGCCCATGATGTCGGCGGCGTTGCGCTCCATCACGGCGCGCATTTCGTTCGAGCAGACCGCGTAAATGCGGATGTGGTCGAGCACCTCGAAGCCCGTATCCTTGCGCATCGTCTGCACCTTGGAGATGATTTCGCGGACGTTGCCTTCCTCGATCAGCGCGGGTGTGAGATTCGTGTCGAGCACGACCGTCACGCCGTGATCGGAGAGCGCCTCAAAGCCGGGCATTTGCGCGGATTCGATCAGCAGATCGTCGCGCGTCAGCTCTGCCGTGATCTCGCCGAGGTCGAGCTTCAAAACGCCCGTTTCGTTCAGCTCCGCCATCGCGCGGTTGCCGTCAAGCGTCGGCAGAAGCTCGCGGATCTTGCCGAGATATTTGCCGTATTTCGGGCCAACGGTGCGCATCTGCGGCTTGAACGAATACGAGGTGAACGCGCTGACGTCCGCCGTGTAGGAGACTTCCTTGACGTTCAGCTCATCCTCGATGATTTCGGTGAAATAGTCGGGCAGGGCGATCGCCGCCTTGATGAACATTTTGCTGATCGGCTGGCGGTTTTTGATCGCGGCGCTGTTGCGGCACGCGCGGCCCAGCACGACGATGTCGAGCACCTCGCCCATTTTGGCTTCGAGGTCGCTGTCAATCATCGCTTCGTTCACCGTCGGATAGTCGCAGAGGTGGATGGAGATCGGCGCGTTCGCATCGACCGAGCAGACGAGATTGCGGTAGATATCCTCGGTCATGAACGGGATCATCGGTGCCGCGACCTTGCAGAACGTGACGAGCGCGGTATAGAGCGTCATATAGGCATTGATCTTATCCTGTTCCATGCCGGATGCCCAGAAACGCTCGCGGGAGCGGCGGACATACCAGTTCGAGAGGTCGTCCACGAAGTCTTGCAAAACTTTTGTCGTTTCGAGAATGCGATAATGTTCGAGATGATCGTCCACCAAAGCAACGACGCTGTTCAGCCGCGAGAGAATCCACTTGTCCATGACGGAGAGCTTGTCATATTCGAGCGTATATTTCGTCGCGTCGAAGCCGTCGATATTGGCGTAAAGCACGAAGAACGCGTAGGTGTTCCAAAGCGTGCCCATGAACTTGCGCTGTCCCTCGACGACGGCGCCGCCGTAGAAGCGGTTTGGCAACCACGGTGCACTGTTGGAATAGAAATACCAGCGGATCGCGTCCGCGCCGTAGGTTTCGAGCGCGCCGAACGGATCGACGGCATTGCCCTTGGATTTGGACATTTTCTGCCCGTTTTCGTCCTGCACAAGCCCGAGGACGATGACGTTTTTATAGGGCGCTTTATTGAAGATCAGCGTCGAGATCGCGAGCAGAGAATAGAACCAGCCGCGCGTCTGATCGACCGCCTCGGAAATGAAGTCGGCGGGGAAATGCTCCTCGAAGACTTCTTTGTTTTCAAAGGGATAATGCCACTGCGCGAACGGCATCGAGCCGGAGTCAAACCAGCAGTCGATGACTTCCTTGACGCGGTGCATCTCCTTGCCGCAATGCGGACAACGGATCGTCACGTCGTCGATGAAGGGGCGGTGCAGCTCGATCTCGTCGGGGCAGTTATCGGACATCTCTTTCAGCTCGGCGATCGAGCCGATCGCGTGCTTGTGTCCGCACTCACATTCCCAGATGTTCAGCGGCGTGCCCCAATAGCGGTTGCGGGAAATGCCCCAGTCCTGCACGTTTTCCAGCCAGTCGCCGAAGCGGCCCTTGCCGATGGATTCGGGGATCCAG
>CALEJO010000070.1 GCA_937898155.1 uncultured Clostridia bacterium
GGGAACAGAGCGCTTGCGGGATGCCGCCCCGGTCCATGCGATTGATGAGAAACAGAATGCGCTTCTTTTGCGGATCGGGAGCGCCGAACCGACGGCGCAGAGTGCGCGAAATTTCCGATTTGTATGTATTCTCATGATAATAGGACGCGAAAACGGATTCGTATTCCGTGCGCTGACTTTTTTCGCGCGGCGTGTCGAGGTCGCGGAGGATTTGTTCTACCGCCCGCTTGCGGGACGCGTCATTTCTCGGAAGCGGGAGCGTGATGCCGAGCGAGCCCGCGTGCGCGGCAAAATCGGCGAAGACGGGGCTATAAATCGGTGTCACGCCGCAGGAAAGATAGGTCGAAAGTTTCGTCGGTGTGGCGACGCGGTTGATGATATGCTCTTCGCGCAAAAGAAAGCCGTATCGCACGTGCGAAAGCACCTCGTGGAGCGCGTCGTCATAAAGGCATTTGACCTCGAAACGTTCGACGCCCGCTTCGCGGAGAAGTGCAGACGCCTGCTCGGTTTTTTCGGTGAAAACGGAGAAAAACGCGTCCGGGCGCGCGTTTTCGATTTGTCGGAACAGCGCGGCAGTTTGCGGAAAACATTGCCATTCGGCGAGCGAGCCGACGTAGGCGAACGTTGCGCCGCGGTCCTCCTCCGCAAACGCCTGTGGGCAGAGGGACGATTCGCGATAGCACGGCATGACGAACGAGCGCCCCGAAAACGAGAGGTGATGCTTCTTTTCGAGATGTTCACGCATCGCATCGGAGCAGAGGAAGACGAACTCGGCGCGGCGAAGCACGGCGCGCTCCATTGCGGAGAGAAAAAGATAGCGCAGGCGTGAATGATTCCGCTCGAACGACTCCTCGGGCCACGCACCCTGAATCCAAATGGCGTGGCGCTTTTTTCCATGAAGCAGATGCCGGAATGCGCGTTCGACGCGATCGGTGAAGATCAGCGTTTGCTTTGTCGGCGTGCCGCGATCGCACGGCGAAAAGCCCGCGTTCTCAAACGAGGCGCGAAGAACGGACAAATATTGTTCGGTGGCACCGCTTTGATCGGTGACGTCCCAGCGGACCGGAATGGGATTGGCAGTTGGCATAAAATATCCTTTTCGGCACGAAAACGCCTCGAAACCGGGGAGGAGACTGCGCTTTCCCTTCGTTTCTATGCCGGTATTTCTTTCACAATCATATCATAAACGACAGAAATTTGTCAAATAAATAACAAAAAAACGACGGAAGTTGCGAGAAAACGTCAGAAATCGGAGGAAAAAATGACGAGCAGTTTTCCGCTTCGGAACGAAAGCGTCGCTTTTTCCCCCGTGATCTCGTTGCTGACGCCGAGCGGGAACGAGGGCGACAGCGCGGCATCCGAAAGCGGGTATTTCACGCCCGTGAGTGTGATGCCCTTGACGTCCCCGCCAAATGCGAAGAGCGAGAGATATTTCTCGCGGCGCTTGGGCAGGGAATGGCATCCCGGCATCAGCAGACGCGCCTCGCTCACGCCGTCGGTCAGACGGACGGCGATGCCGCGCTCCGCGGCGTAGGCGAGCGTTTGCAGATTGGCGACGGTGTGGTCGAGCCGACCGCCGATGCCGCCGAGAATGACGATCTCGTCGGCACCGCGCGCCACCGCCTCTTTGAGACAGAGCATCGTATCGGTGTCGTCTTTTTCCGACGGCACGCGAATGACGGTCGATGCGGGCGGGAACGCGGTCTCCTCGCCGTGATCGAAATCGCCGAGGATGAGATCGGGCACGATGCCGAGGGCGGTCGCCGTCCGATAGGCGACGTCGGCGCACAAGACGAGATCGCCGCGGCGCGGCAGTTCGTCTTTCGGCAAAGCGTGCTCCGAAAACGGGGTGAAAATGACGGCTCTCATGCGTTATCCTCCTTCACGGGCTTGCGGAGCGTTTTCGGATCGAGGAACGCGCACAAAAGCAGGATCGCCGCGACGGAAATGATCGTATTTGGCAGCATATAGCCGCCGTTATAGAGAAGCGAATACCAAAACCGCGGCAGAGCGGTATCCTCGGGAACGGGCCAGATCAGCATTCCCGAAACGAAACTGCAAACGAAGCGGAGCAGGCAGACCGCGAACGCGCCGAAGCCGTAGCCGACAAGACGACGGCGGAACGGCTTGGCAAAGAGGTCGCCGAGCCCCAGCACGGTGAACGCGATGACGTAATCGAGCAGCACAACGCCCAAAAACGCGAGAAACGTCCGCGCGGGCGGCGCCCAGAAGCCGAGCAACATCTGAATACCCGAAAAGACGAGTCCGCCGCAAAGCCCCCACTTCCAGCCGCGCCGATACGAGAAAAAGAGGAGCGGCACGGCACAGGCGGAGACGGAGCCGCCGTTCGGCCACGAGAGAAAGTGGAGCGCCAGATCGAGAATGACGGCGAGCGCGACCATCAGCGCGCACTCGCACATCGAAAGAAGCGTGGTTTTTTGCATGGATTTCATGGGTTCCTCCTAGAAAAAGAAAATTGCCGCGGATACGCGGCAATTTCGGATAGGTTCAAACAAATCTTCCTGCGCCGGTATTATCCATATCAGGTGATAAGGGTTTTCGGATTCTATCCTCCTCTCAGCCGAATCACATTCAGCACCCCCGATTATTTTGTTGTCTTTTCGGCATTCTATGCGGTGTTCCGCCCGTCAGGAGCGGGGCTCGCGGTCAAAGAGCGTGCACCCCATCTCTTTGAAATGCCGGATCTTGTCCTCGATCGCTTGTTCGGTGATACCGAAAAAGGCGGCGAGGCATGCTTTGCAGAGGCAGTCCGCTTCCGGCGCTTCGCGGTCGAGCATCCGACGGTGGATGGCGATCGCATCGCGGTCGAGCGGCGCTCCGCATTGTTTGCAGACGCTCATTTCGTCGGCACGAGCTTTGCGAGGAACACGGCACAGTCGTTCGCGCCCATATCGCGGCGGATATAGTCATCGAAAACGCCGACCTTTTCGCCGGTGAAGCAATCGGTCAGCTCAAAGCCCCAGCCGCAGTTCGGCGTGAGTCCGAGCTCGGTGAGCGAGAGATACAGGTCGCTCGGGTTTTCCCACGGCTTGAAGAAGCCGATCGCAAACTCGTGATTCGAGAGATAGCGGAAGCAGAGGTGCGCGTCGGGCGAGCCGTGGATCTCGTGACAGAAGATCGGTGCGCGTCCCTCCTCGTCTTGATTGATGCGGAGCAGATTTTTGTTTGTCAAAAGGGCGATCGTCTCATCGTCCACGTTGCGCACATCGCATCCGATCATCAGCGGCGACATAAACATGCACCAGAGCGCGAAATGATATTTATATTCCGCGGGCGTGCAACCGGTGTCCATGCCGACGTTGCCCTTGCCCTTCATGCCGCATACGAGCATATCAATATCATTGAAGCATCCGGGCGCGGAATAGCCGAGGTTTTCTTTCTGGCTGTTCGAGAGATTTTTGACGGACTCGAAGCGGTCGAAAATGTCGCCCGTCGAGCGATACATATGTCCGCCCGTCTGCCGTGCCCATTTCCACACTTCTTCCTTGCCCCAGTTGCACATCGAGAAGAGGATATCGCGCTTGCAGGAGCGGAGCGCCAGCGACATGGTATTATAGGAGACGCGGCCGGACCACGCCGGATGATAGCAGTTATCGTATTTAAGGAAATCGACGCCGACGGACTCAAAGAACTTCGCGTCCTGGAATTCGTGGTTCATGCTGCCCGGATAATCGGCGCAGGTGCGCGGGCCGCAGCAGGAATACATGCCGAATTTCAGTCCCTTGCTGTGGACGTAATCCGCGACGGGCGCAATACCGTGCGGGAATTTTTCATGGTCGGCGACGAGATTGCCGTTTTTGTCGCGTTCTTTTTCCGACCAACAGTCGTCGATGACGAGATATTCGTATCCGGCGTCCCGCAAGCCGCGTGCGACCATCGCGTCGGCGGTTTCTTTGATCAGGTCTTCATGAATGTGGGTGCCGAAGGTGTTCCACGAGTTCCATCCCATCGGAGGCGTTTGAGCAAGCATAAAAAATCTCCTTTGATTTTTTTCTTTATTTTATCACAGCGAAACGGAAATGTCCATAAAAAACGAAAAAAAGACAGGTTTTTTTACGGAAAACTTGATTTATTTCCGATTCTTCTGTATACTGATAAAAAACGACGCAGGAGAAACCCTATGGAAAGACCGGATAAGATTCATTATTATCTCGATATCGCCCAGACCGTGGCAAAGCGCAGCACGTGTTTGCGCAAGCATTTCGGAGCAATCCTCGTCAAAAACGATATTATAATATCGACCGGCTACAACGGCGCGCCGCGCGGACGCAAAAACTGCGACGACCTCGGGCGCTGTCTGCGCGACGAGCTGAACATCCCGCGCGGAGAGCGGTATGAGCTTTGCCGCTCCGTGCACGCCGAGGCAAACGCGATCATCGCGGCGGACCGCGACAAAATGCTTGGCGCCACGCTGTATATGGCGTGCGTCGATCCGAAAACGGGGGCGCTCGTGCCGAACACCTGCTCCTGCATGATGTGCAAGCGCATGGTGATCAACGCGGGGATCGCAAACGTCATTGTGCGCGAGTCGGAGACCGAATACCGCGTCTACGACGTTTCGGACTGGATCGAAAACGACGACAGTCTCAGCGGAAAATTCGGGTATTGACCAAACAAAAAAGCTGCCGCGACGCGACAGCTTTTCGGTTTTCAGGATTCTTCGGAACCCGCGGTCGGGAACGCCAGCTCGGGATGCTCCTCGATTTCTTTGAGCTTCTCGAAATACGCGTTGATGACGGTCGTTTCGAGCAGATTGCGCATCGCGGCATTGATCGGATGCACGATATCCCGATAGGTGCCGTCCGGATTTTTGCGGCTGGGCATGACGACGAAATACTTATCACGCGCGTTGATGACCTTGACGTCGTGAAGTGCGAGCTCGTTGTCAAACGTGACGGAGATGATGGCTTTCATCGGGCCCTCATCGAAAACTTTTCTGACTCTGACATCTGTGATTTGCATAGTTGCCCTCCTAACCGTGCGTGTTTTCTTGACCAATTTCTATTTTTTTACTGTTGCCGTTAGTGTAGCGCGAAATTGTGAATAAATTTTGAACAGATAGTGAGAAGATTTTGAATTTTTCCGCGAAAAATAACATCTTTTGGCGGAAGTGAACGGGAGTGTGTCATTGATGGGACAAACGGAAGCGGTGGATCGGATTTTGCGGCAGGCGCGGAGACTTTTCTTCGTCGGGATCGGCGGGATCAGTATGTCGAGTCTCGCGTGGATCTGTCGCGCGAACGGATACGAGGTCGCCGGCTCGGACCGCGCGATTTCGGCGATGACGGAGAAGCTCGAAGCGGACGGCATTCCCGTCGCGCACGCGCATCGGGCAGAGAATATCGACGGCTTTGACGCGGTCGTCTGGACGGGCGCGGTCAACCTCGAAAACCCGGAGCTTGCCGCGGCGACGGCGCGCGGCATCCCGCTGATCTATCGTGCCGACCTGCTCGGCTGGATGATGGGCGCGTATCGTCACCGCATCGGCGTCGCCGGGATGCACGGCAAATCGACGACAACGGCGATGCTCGGGCATCTGTTCGCGGCGGCGGGCAGGGAGCCGACGGTGCTTTGCGGCGCCGAAACGGATGAAATGGACGGCGCTTACACGCTCGGCGAAAAGGAAGATTTCATTTTCGAGGCGTGCGAATACAAGGATTCGTTTTTGTGCTTTGATCCGAGCATCGCGGTGATCCTCGGGATCGACCTCGATCACGCGGACTATTTTACGGGAGGACTCCCGCAGATCCGCGAATCGTTTTCGCGCTATGCGGCGATCCCGTTCGAGGGGCGCGCGGCGCTTCCGCTCGTCGTGGCGAACGCCGACGACGAACAGGTGCGGCTCGCGACGGAACAGGTGCCGTCCCTCGTCACGTTCGGCATCGAGCGGGACGCGGACTATCGCGCGGCGAACATCGAGACCTCGCACGGCACGGCGCAATTTGACCTGATGCGCGGTGAGGATTTTCTCGGGCGCGTTTCGCTCGCCGTGCCCGGATATCATCATATTTATAATGCGCTCGCGACCGCGGCGGTCGGCGACCGGCTCGGCATCGACGCGGAAACGATCTGCGCGGCGCTCGGCTCGTTTACCGGCGTGCGCCGCCGCTTCGAATACAAAGGCGAAGTGAACGGCGCGGCGGTCTATATCGACTACGCGCATCATCCGAAAGAGATCGCGGCGACGATCGTCGCCGCCCGCGCGATGACGGACCGGCGGCTCCTCTGCTACTTCGAACCGCACACCTATTCGCGCACGGTGGCGCTCTTTGACGAGTTCGTTTCGAGTTTTGCAAAGGCGGACCGCGTGACGTTTCTGCCGATCTACGCCGCCCGCGAGGAGAATATCTGGGGCGTTTCCTCCGAGCAGCTCGCACGCACGACACCGCGCGGCGACTTCTGTGGCTCCTACGACGAGGCGGTTTCCCATATCCGCGCACAGGCGTCGGCGGGCGATCTTGTGCTGATTCTCGGCGCGGGGACCGTCGATTCCGTGGCAAAACGGCTGTTTTATGCAAAATAAAATGAATATCGTGCATAAAAGCGAAAAAAATTCAAAAATCATGAATATTTTTTCAAAAAACGCTTGACAAATCGAAACAGGGAGCGTATAATCGGGAGCATCAGAAATTTAACCGACTCAACGAGTCAATGGAGGTTCCCTATGAAAAAAATTCTTTCTTCTGTTTTGGCGGCGGCGATGCTGCTCGTCCTTTGCTTCGGCTTTGCTTCCTGCGGCAGCGAAAAGCTCGTGGTTTATACCGAATCCGGCTTTGCTCCGTTTGAATATGTCAAAGACGGCAAGATCGTCGGCGTGGACGTCGATATCATGAATCTTGTCGGCGAAAAGCTCGGTATGGAAGTCGTATTCGAGAACGTAGCGTTCAACACGATCATCGACGCGGTCGCCGCGGGCACGCTCTGCAACGTCGGTGCCGCCGGTCTTTCGATCACGGAAGCACGCAAAGAGAAAGTGACGTTCTCCGAAGAGTATTATACCGCAAACCTTTACGTCATCTACAAAGCGGACAAGGCGGCTGACTACGAAAGCACCACGACCGACGGTGTCACCGGTATCTACTGGGGCGCACTCGCCGGCAAGAACGTCGCGGTGCAGGACGGCACCACCTCCGACCTCTTCCTGACGGACGAGATCAACGAGGACTGGGGCGTTCTTTACGAGACCGGCGCGAAGAAGAGCGGCTTCTCTCTCTTGGCAACGGCTCTTGCCGATGTCGGCGTAAACTGCGACGCGCTGATCATCGACGAGCTTCCCGCGAAGAAGCTGGTCGAGGGCAAATCCCAATACAAATGCGCACCGCTTTATTATCAGGGTGGCGACGAAGAAGCGGACGAAGCGGCCTGCGACGTTTACGCGATCTGCGTGACGCCCGGTCAGGATAAAATTCTCGCCGCGATCAACGAAGTGCTTGCCGAGCTCGGCGAAGCGGGCGTGCAGGAGCTCGTTGCAAAGCATCTCGGTGTTTAATAAGCCATTGTAATTTCAGGAGCGGAAAGACGCGTTCACGCGTCTTTCTCTCTTTGTGAGGAAAAAAGTATGTTATTACAGGATATTTGGAAAATTTTGTCGAGCCCCGATCTGATGGGCTACGTCTTCAAGGGCTTCGCCAATACGGTGATCATCACCGTGCTGGCAGCGCTCCTCGGACTCGTGATCGGCCTCGTCGTCGCCATTATCAAGATCGCGGCGGAGGAATACACGTTTATGAAAGTCCCGGCGGCGATCTGCGGCGTCTATACGACCGTCATCCGCGGCACGCCGGTGGCGCTCCAACTCTTTATCATGGTGTTCGCGCTTCTGGCGATCCCGGGTATGAAGCCGACGGCGGCGGTGCTGACCTTCGGCATCAACTCCGGCGCTTACGTATCCGAAAGCATCCGTGCCGGCATCTCCTCCGTGGACAGAGGACAGATGGAGGCGGGACGCGCGCTCGGTCTCGGCTGGGTGAAAACGATGACGAAGATCATCCTTCCGCAGGCGATCAAGAACATCGTCCCCGCGATCGGCAACGAAATGATCGCACTGCTCAAAGAGACGTCCATCGTGCAGATGATCGGCTCGACACCCGGCACGTTGACATTTGATCTGAACTACGCCGCCACGACGATCTACAAGACCGTGACGAACTATCTCGCGTGCTATCTCGTCGTCGGCGCACTCTATCTCATCGTCGTTTACGGCATGGTTTTGCTCGTGAAGTATATAGAAAGGAAGATGAAAACCGATGAATGACATCGTGATAAACATTGATAACGTCTATAAAAAATTCGGCTCGTTGCAAGTATTGAAGGGCGTTTCGTGCGGGATCGAAAAGGGCGAACGCGTCGTCATCATCGGTCCGTCCGGCTCCGGCAAATCGACACTGCTCCGTTGCATGAATCTGCTTGCGGAACCGACCTACGGCGAGGTATGGCTCGGGGGCGGCTTGCTGACAGCCGTCGATCCGTATCTGCATCCCGAGATCATCAAAACATCGCGCACCTATCAAAATCTGATCGCCGAAACGGACGGCAGCGCCGAGGCGGAAGCGGCAACGATCGCGAAGATCAAAGCAGAAGACCTTTTGCACGAGAAAAACGAGGGCAAGGAATATACCAAGGCGATGAAAGCATTTCGCGTGGAACACGGCATTGACGTCAACGCGGCGCGTGCGCGGATGGGCATGGTATTCCAGCATTTCAATCTATTCAACAATTTGACCGTGATGCAGAATCTGACGCTCGCGCCCGTTCAGCTCGGCAAAATGACCGAGGCGGAGGCACAGGCGAAAGGAGAAGAACTGCTGAAACGGATCGGGCTGATCGACAAAAAGGACGCGTATCCGAGCAGCTTATCCGGCGGGCAGAAACAGAGAATTGCCATCGTGCGCGCGCTGGCGATGAACCCCGAGGTGATCCTCTTTGACGAGCCGACGTCCGCACTCGATCCCGAAATGGTCGGCGAAGTGCTCGACCTCATCCGCGAGCTCGCGGACGAGGGCATGACGATGGTCATTGTCACGCACGAAATGGGCTTTGCCCGCGAGGTCGGCACGCGCGTTTTGTTCGTGGACGAGGGGCGTATCAAGGAAGAAGCGCCGCCCGCGACCTTCTTCGGCGAGCCGAAGGACCCGCGGCTCCAAGAATTTCTCTCGAAAGTGTTATAAGGGAAAAGCCATCTGCTTCGGCAGGTGGCTTTTTTTCGCTGCTTTTCTTTTCGTAAAGAAAAGCGGGGAAGAAGCGTTGACAATTTCGCACAGATATGATATGATAAAACCGTATGATGGAGTAAAATTCTTTCAAAGGAGAATAAAACAATGAAAGTAGTGCTTTTAGCCGATGTCAAAGGGCAGGGAAAGAAAGGAACGGTCATCAACGTATCCGACGGATACGCGAGAAATTTCCTGTTCCCGAAGAACCTCGCCACACCGGCGGACAATAAAATTCTCAACGAGCTGAAAGGCAAGGAGGAGGCGCGTCTGCGCCAGATCGAACTGGAAAAGAAAGCGGCGCACGAGACCGCGGAAAAACTGCAATCCGTCGTGGTCAAGGTCAAGGCGCAGGCCGGCGCGGACGGTCGTCTTTACGGCGCCGTCACCTCCAAGGAGATCGCGGAACAGCTTGCCGCACAGCACGGCATCGAGACCGCCCGCCGCAAGATCGCGCTGGACGAGCCGATCAAGGCGTTCGGAACCTATACCCCCGAGGTCAAACTCTATCCGGAAATCAGCGGAAAGATCAACGTCGTCGTCATTTCCGCATAATCCACTTTTCAAAAAAGGCAGGAATTTCTTATGGCAGAGCAAGCGAAAAATCTCCCCTGCGCGCTGGAAGCCGAGCAGTCCGTGCTCGGTTCGATCCTGATCGATCCGAATTGCTTTTCGGACCTGACCGAGATCATTCGCGGCGAAGACTTTTATTTGCGCGAGCACGGCGAAATGTTCGACGCGATGCGGGAATTGTTCGACCGCAATCGGGAGATCGACCTCGTCACGCTGATTGATATGCTCGTTTCCCGCGGCGTCTATAACGAGGAAGAAAGCAAGCGATATATCAAAATTATCGCCGAAACCGTGCCGTCGGCGGCGAATGTGCTGGATTACGCACAGATCGTCAAGGAAAAGTCCGTTCTGCGTGCGCTGATCGGCGCGTCCGACGAAATCCGCGAAATGGCATTTTCCGCGCAGGGCGACGTCAAGGATATCGTGGACAGCGCGGAGCAAAAGGTTTTTTCGATCGCGCAGGGCAGTGAATCCAAGGGCTTCGTCACCATTCAGGAAGCCATCAGCCGCACATATGCGCGTCTCGACCTTCTGATGAAGGATAAAAGCGCCGCCGTCGGTGCGCCGACGGGCTTTTCGGCGCTCGACCGCGTGCTGGTCGGGCTCGGTCCGGGCGATCTCGTGCTGATCGGCGCGCGTCCCGGTATGGGCAAGACGAGCTTTGCGATGAACATCGCCGCCAACGTCGCCAAATATCAAAAGAAAAAGGTCTGCGTCTTCTCGCTCGAAATGTCGGCGGAACAGCTTGCCGCGCGTATGCTTTCCAGCGAGGCGCTCGTGGACAGTTATGCCATTCGTTCCGGCGAGCTGACGCCGGAACAATATAAAAAACTCGCGGATGCCGCCGCCGATCTTTCGGAATGTGAAATTCTGATCGACGACACCTCCGGCATCTCCGTCACGCGCATGAAGGCGAAGCTCCGCCGCACCAAAAACGTCGGGCTCGTCGTCGTGGACTATCTGCAACTGATGCAGGGCGAGCGCAAAACGGACAACCGCGTGCTCGAAGTCGGCGACATTTCCCGCGGGCTGAAACTGCTCGCGAAGGATTTGAAGGTGCCGGTCATCTGCTGTGCGCAGCTCTCCCGCGGTCCCGAGGGAAGAACGGACAAGCGTCCGATGCTGTCCGACCTGCGTGACTCCGGCGCGATCGAGCAGGACGCGGACATCGTCATGTTCCTCTACCGCGACGAATACTACAAGACCGACAATGCCGGCGAGCAGAGCGTCGCCGAATGTATCATCGCCAAGAACCGTCACGGTGAAAACAAGACCGTGAAGCTCGGCTGGATCGGGCAATTTACAAAGTTTATCACGCAGGATGTCGAGCATGAAGAGGGCTGACGCGACCGAGCGGATCCTTTCGCAGATGCGGGAACGCATCGCGCGATACGCGATGTTCGCGGACGAAAAACCGGTGCTGGTCGGACTTTCCGGCGGCGCGGATTCCGTCTGTCTGACGCACGCGCTCGTCTCGCTTCTCGGACGCGACCGCGTTTGCACCGTGCATCTCAACCACGGGCTTCGCGGCGCGGAATCCGACCGCGACGAGGCGTTTTGCGAAGCGTTTTGCCGTGCGCTCGGCGTGCCGCTTTCGGTGCGTCGCGCCGACGTCGCCGCCGTGTGCGGCGGGACGGGGATCGAGGAGACGGCGCGGAACATCCGCTACGCGATCTTTGCCGAAGAAGCAAAGCGGTGTGGGTGCGCCGACTTCGCGCTCGCGCACAACGCGGGCGACAACCTCGAAACGATGCTCTTTCACCTTTGCCGCGGCACCGGCGTCGCGGGGCTTTCGGGCATTCCGCCCGTGCGTCCTTTTGACGGATGCCGGATCGTGCGCCCGCTGCTCGGCAGCACGCGCGAGGACATTTTGGCGTATCTCGACGAAAACGGGCTTTCCCACGTCGAGGACGCGACCAACGAAGATACGCGCTATTCGCGCAATTTTATCCGGCACCGGATCGTGCCGCTGATGGAAGAGATCAATCCCGCCGCGCTCCGCAACGCCGCGGGAACGGCTTCCTCGCTCGGCGACGTTGCCGCGTTTCTCGAAGACGCCGCCGACGCGGCGCTTGCCCGGGACGCGACCGCCGCTCCGCGCGCCGCACTTTTGGCGCTCGCCCGCGCCCCGCGTTATACCGCGCTTCACCGCATGGTGCAAAACGCGGGCGGGGAAACGCTTGACACCGTGCACACGGATGCGATCGTATCCCTGCTCGAAACGGGGCAAAACGGCAAATACGTCTGCCTGCCGGACGGGCTGATCGCGCGACTCGACGCGAATTTTCTGCGCATCGAATCCGCCGCGGAAGCGGCGGCGCCGATCGCGTTTTGCATGCCGCTTTCCGACGGTATGACTGTGCTCCCGAACGGCGGCGCGGTCTTTCTCGGCGACGATCCGCCGACAAGCGAGCGATGCTTTTCCACGCACGTTTCGCGAGACGTTTTGCCGACGCTCTGCGTGCGATCGCGGAAGCCGGGCGACGCGTATCGCTATTTCGGCATGACGCACACGCTCAAAAAAATGCTGACGGGCGCGGGATCGGCGGTCAAACGGGAACGCCCCATCCTCTGCGACGCGGACGGGATTTTATGGTTTCCCGGATTCCCCGCCGCAGACGGAAAATTTGATAAAAACGGTGTTTTGATCACCTATTATGAATCATCAAAGGAGAACAACGTATGAACAGAATGGAAGATATGGCAAAAATTCTCATTTCCGAGGAGGAACTGGACAAGATCTCGACGCGCGTGGCAAAGGAGATCAGCCGCGACTACGCGGGGAAAAAGCTTTTGCTGGTCGGGATTTTGAAGGGCGCGATCTTATTTATGGCGGATCTGATGAAGAAGCTCGACATCCCCGCGCAGATCGACTTTATGAAGGTCTCGTCCTACGGCGCGGGCACCGTTTCCTCCGGTCAGATCAAAATCACGCTCGATCTCAATCGTCCCGACATCGCCGAGACCGATATCCTGATCATCGAGGATATCGTGGACAGCGGCAGAACGCTGAATACGCTGACGGCTCTGCTCCGCGAGCGCGGCGCGAAAAGCGTCCGCACCTGCTCTTTGCTCGATAAGCCGTCCCGCCGCGAGGTGGACTTTACGCCCGACTATATCGGGAAAGAAATTCCCGACGAGTTCGTCATCGGCTACGGGCTTGATTATGACGAGGATTATCGCACGCTTCCGTTCATCGGCGTGCTGAAACCGTCGATCTATGAGAAATAACGGAAACCGGCTGCCCGCGGACAGCCGATTTTTTGCGCCCCGCATCTACGGGACGGGAAAAATTCCACGGAAAAACAGCCCCTTTTTCGCTTTTTTCGCGCATTATATCTTTACTTTTGCGGAAAAAAGTGATATGATAGAACTATAAACTAAAATTTAATTGGAGGTTTCAAAACATGGCAAGAAAAAAACTTTCCATGGACGGCAACACCGCCGCGGCGCACGTATCGTATGCGTTCACGGAAGTGGCTGCCATCTACCCGATCACGCCTTCCAGCCCGATGGCTGAAATGACGGACACCTGGTCCGCGACCGGACTCAAAAACATCTTCGGTGAAAAAGTCAAGGTCATGGAGATGCAGTCCGAGGCAGGCGCCGCGGGTGCCGTTCACGGCTCCCTCGCAGCAGGCGCGCTGACCACGACCTACACCGCATCGCAAGGTCTGCTCCTGATGATCCCGAATATGTATAAGATCGCTGGCGAGCTGCTCCCCTGCGTCATCCACGTTTCCGCACGTTGCGTCGCTTCGCACGCGCTGAACATCTTCGGCGATCACTCCGACGTTTATGCCTGCCGTCAGACCGGCTTCGCGATGCTCGCGGAGACCAACCAGCAGGAGATCATGGACCTCGGCGCCGTCGCGCATCTCTCCGCCATCAAGGGCAGAGTGCCGTTCCTCAACTTCTTCGACGGCTTCCGCACCTCGCACGAGATCCAGAAGATCGAGGTCTGGGACTATGACGACCTCGCTTCCATGGTCGATCAGGACGCGCTGAAAGCGTTCCGCGCACACGCGCTCAACCCGAATCACCCCGCGCTTCGCGGCTCCGCGGAGAACGGCGATATCTTCTTCCAGCACAGAGAAGCGTGCAACCCCTACTACGACGCCATCTCTGGCATCGTCGAGGAGTATATGGGCAAGGTCAACGAAAAGCTCGGCACGAACTATCAGCTCTTCAACTATTACGGCGCGCCGGACGCTGACCGCGTCATCGTCGCCATGGGCTCCGTCTGCGACACCGCAGAGGAAGTCATCGACTATCTGACCGCAAAGGGCGAAAAGGTCGGCCTCGTCAAAGTCCGCCTTTACAGACCTTTTGTTGCGGCAAAACTGATCGAAGCGCTCCCGAAGACCGTCAAAAAGGTCGCGGTCCTCGATCGCACCAAAGAGCCCGGCTCTCTCGGCGAGCCGCTTTACCTCGATGTCGTCACCTCGCTCGCACAGGGCGGCGTGAACGCCAAAGTCGTCGGCGGTCGCTACGGTCTCGGCTCCAAGGACACCACGCCTGCTTCGATCTTCGCGGTTTATGAGAACCTCGCGAAAGCGGAGCCGAAGAACGGCTTCACCATCGGCATCGTCGATGACGTGACGGGTCATTCTCTCGACGAAAAATCCGCTCCCGATACCGCCGCAAAGGGCACGATCTCCTGCAAATTCTGGGGACTCGGCGGCGACGGCACCGTCGGCGCGAACAAGAACTCCATCAAGATCATCGGCGACCACACCGAGAAATTCATTCAGGCATACTTCCAGTATGACTCGAAGAAGACCGGCGGCATCACCATTTCGCACCTGCGTTTCGGTGACAGCCCGATCAAATCCACTTACTATATCACCAAGGCGGACTTCGTGGCTTGCCACAATCCGTCCTATATGCTCAAAGGATACAAGATCGTCAACGACGTCAAGCCCGGCGGCACGTTCCTGCTCAACTGCCAGTGGACGCCCGAAGAGCTCGATCGTCATCTGCCCGCAGAGGTCAAGAGCTATATCGCGAACAACGGTGTGAACTTCTACACCGTCAACGCGATCGACAAAGCGCGTGAGATCGGCATGGGCAAGAGAACCAACACGATCCTGCAATCCGCGTTCTTCGCGCTCGCCAACATCATGCCCATCGCGGAAGCGGTCGACTATATGAAGTATATGGCGAAGAAGTCCTACCTCAAAAAAGGCGAAGCGGTCGTCGAGATGAACTACAAGGCGATCGACGCCGGCGTGGACGCGATCGTGAAGGTCGATATCCCCGCAAGCTGGAAGACCGCGGTCAGCGACAAAGCCGCCGCACAGGCGACCGGCAAGAGAGACGATCTTGTCAAATTCGTCAACAGCATCGTGATCCCCGTCACGAAGATGCAGGGCGACGCGCTCCCCGTTTCCGCATTCAAGGATATGGCGGACGGTCAGTATCCGCAGGGTGCTGCCGCTTATGAGAAACGCGGCGTCGCGGTCGATGTTCCCGTTTGGCACCCCGAAAACTGCATCCAGTGCAACCAGTGCGCTTACGTCTGCCCGCACGCGACGATGCGTCCTTACCTCCTCGACGAGAAGGAAGTCGCCGCCGCTCCCGCAGAAACGAAATATACCGCCAAGACGCTCGGCAAGGGCATGGAAGGATATAAATTCCTCATGGCGATCTCTCCGCTCGACTGTATGGGTTGCGGCGTCTGCGTAGGCGTCTGCCCGACCAAGCCCGAAAAGAGAGCGCTCGAAATGGTTTCTCAGGAGAGCCAGGCAGACCAGCAGAAGGTCTTCGATTACGCGGTCGCCAACGTCACGAGAAAAGAAACCGCGTTCCCGGCACTCAAAGACAGCCAGTTCAATCAGCCGCTGCTTGAATTCTCCGGCTCCTGCGCAGGTTGTGCGGAGACCTCTTACGCACGTCTGATCACTCAGCTCTTCGGCGACAGAATGTACATCTCCAACGCGACCGGATGCTCCTCCATCTGGGGCGGCTCTGCTCCGTCCACGCCTTACACCGTCAACCGCGACAGCGGACGCGGTCCGGCTTGGGCAAACTCCCTCTTCGAGGATAACGCAGAGCACGGTCTCGGCATCACGCTCGGTCAGAAGACCATCCGCGAGAAACTGATCAACAAGGTCAAAGCGTTGAACGCTCCCTGCGACGAATGCAAAGCGATCATCGACAACTATCTGAATACCGTGGACGACGGCAAGGCGAACGGCCCCGCGACCGAAGCGCTCATCAAACTGCTCGAAAAATGGGCGGCAGACGGCTGCGAAGAATCCAAAGCGATCCTCGCGGAGAAGGATTACCTCTCCAAGAAGTCCATCTGGATCTTCGGCGGCGACGGTTGGGCTTATGATATCGGCTTCGGCGGTCTCGACCACGTGCTCGCTTCCGGCGAAGACGTCAACGTCATGGTCTTCGATACCGAGGTATATTCCAACACCGGCGGTCAGGCATCCAAAGCTTCGCAGATCGGTCAGGTCGCGCAGTTCGCGGCGGCAGGCAAGTCGATCAAGAAGAAAGATCTTGCCAACATCGCGATGTCTTACGGCTACGTTTACGTCGCACAGATCGCGATGGGTGCCGATATGAACCAGACGATCAAGGCGCTCGCGGAAGCGGAAGTTTACCACGGCCCGTCTCTGATCATCGGCTACGCACCCTGCGAAATGCACGGTGTCAAGGGCGGTATGACCAACTGCCAGGCAGAAATGAAACGAGCGGTGGAAGCCGGCTACTGGCAGATGTTCCGCTTCGATCCTTCCAAGAAGGATGTCGGCGAGAACCCGCTGACCATCGACAGCAAGGAACCGACCGCAAGCTACGTCGATTTCATCACGAGCGAGACGCGTTATAGCCGTCTGGCGCAGTCCTTCCCGGATCGCGCGGCTGTCCTCTTCGCAGAGGCGGAGAAACAGGCGAAGGCGAAATACGAGAAGCTCGTTAAACTCGGCGATCTCTATTCCGAACTGTAATTTTCCCATGATACGAAAAAAGCCCGATGCGCTCGCATCGGGCTTTTTCTTCGCTTTTCTTTGCGAAAAGGGAACGTCAACTTTTTCTTTGGCGGGCAAAGAAA